>JBKACM010000319.1:0-2583 GCA_046269335.1 Alphaproteobacteria bacterium
GACGTCCTCGAACACGGGCGGTGGCGGTTCCGAACGGTGCGTACAGGCCGAGGACGTCGACGTCATGCCGACCCACAAGATTCCGGGCCGGTTCACCTACAGTCTCGACCTTGACTCCCTGAACGGCATGAAGATCGCCGAGGCCAAGGTCGGTTTGGGCTGCCTGCCATTCCAGACCTCCCTGGACGCCGGACCGGCCTTTCGCGGAGCCGTCAACACGGTCATGCCGTATCTCTTTGAAAGCATTGAGAGGGTGCAGACCGTACCGTCAGGCGAGCAGATGTTGCGAAACGGGGAGAACGGTCACGTTCGTTTCAGGGTTGAAACGTTCGATGCCATCGTTGGCCACGGCATCGTTGATAACAAACGGATCATACTCAGCAGTAACGCCGAGGCCCATATCCTCGTGGCCCTGGAGGTTACCGGACCGGATGGCCTCCTGCTGGAAGACAAGTCGGAGGGAAGTCACGCGGCCGCAACCGGAATGGGTCTTTTCTGCGAGGGAGCCGCGGAGGCGATCGGCAACGCGGCAAGCGGAGCGATCTTTGACGCCCTGACCTTCCAGGCGTACAAACTCACCCATGACGAGACCATTCTCACCGCCGGTTCGGAACGGGTGGGTACGAAATCGTCCGTCACCAAGACGGTTTCCCGCGAACCATCCTCCGGGGCCGTTCTTCCCGACCTGCAACCGGGCCGCCTGAAGGGCAGCCCGCACCCGTCGGATTTGGCCCTGGTTATCGGCGTGGATCGCTACCGGCATTTCCCACGGGCAGATTTCGCCGAGGACGATGCCACCGCCTTTGCCGCCGAGGCCGTCGCCTCCATGGGTCTCTCCCCCGCCAAGGTCAGACTGTTGCGTGGAGAAGAGGCGACCCGCAACGGCATCCTCAAGGCGTTGTCCACCTGGGCCAGGGCGGAAATGGTCACGGGAAAGTCCACGGTCTACCTGTTTTTCTCCGGCCATGGCCTGGCCTCGGAGGATGGGCGGAGCGCCTATCTCGTTCCGTTCGACGGAGATCCGGCGGTTCTGGCCGAAAGTACCCTGCGCCGCGAGGAAATCGTTGCCCGTCTTGCCGAGGGCGGGGCCGGCAACATCGTCCTGATGCTCGATGCCTGTTTTTCCGGAACCAGCCGCTCCGGCCAGGCGCTGATGGCCTATGCCCGGCCGGTCCGGCTGAAATCTCTGGCACCGAAATTTCCGGGCAATGTCAGCGTTCTCTCCGCCGCCGCCGCCGATCAGATCAGTTCCGGCCTCCCGGCCGCCCACCACGGGGCGTTCAGCTACTGGCTGATGCGCGGCCTGGAGGGGGAAGCCGCCAGGTCGGGAAGTCAACGCATCACCCTGTCCGACCTCGCCACCCTGCTGCGGGACAAGGTCCCCAGGGAGGCCATCCGCCTCGGTCGGCGTCAGATGCCGGAACTTGTCGGCGACGGCTCCCGGGTTATCGTGGAGTGGTGATCACTCAAACGCCTTGCCATACCGTCCTCCACGCTGCTTGGCGTCAACGACGGCGGCCATGGTCTCGGCCTTGATTTGCCGCGCCCAGTTGGCCATGGCCACCCGATCCATCTGACTGGCCCCGGCGGCGTGAAAGGTCTGGTTGATGGTAATCCCGGCGCTCCCACCACTTTCGCCACCGGAGATGCCCAGGTTTCGCTGCTGCTCGGCAGTCAGAACCCGCTCCCCCTTCTGAGCGATGATCGGTACCTCGTCGGCCTCAAGCCCGACCGTGCCGCCATCGTGGTATCTCTGTGCCCCTGCCCACCATCCTGGATCGGCGTTCCGGGTCGCTCCCCCTTCCCCGACCACCCCGCCGGCATGAAACAGGCCGAAGCCGCCCTTGGAGGACGCCCCACCACCACCGAGCAGCCCGGAAAGAAATCCGCCGCCGCCCCCGGTCAGGGAGTCTAAAAGTAACATCATGGGGATCTTGACCAATATTTCCGCCTCAATGTTGGAGATGGCCTTGACGGCCCCGGCCTGCATCTGCTCCCAGGCCTTGTCCCAGTCGGCAATCTGCTTGGTGTGCAGGGTCTCAAAGGCTTTGGTCGAATAGCTGACGATCGTGTTCACGGATCGTTTGGCCACTTCCGCACTGTAGGGGGTGCGACCCTTGCCCTTCGATCCTCCGGTACCATCCTCCTCACCCTCGCCATCCCCTTCGGCGTCGTAATCCTCCGCTTCCCTTTCCTCCCGCGCAAGCCCACCGTTCGGGTCCTCTCCGCCTTGTCCCCCCTTCAGGGAAACGTTTCCGCGGTTCAGAGTGGCAACCGCCACCGAGGCACGTTCCGCCGCCGCGGTCAGGGCATCGAGATTCTTGGTGGCCTCAACGGCGGCGGAACTGTCGATAGAAAAGCTCAAGGTGGCGACGTCAATCGTCATGGCGTTTGCTCCTGCTGGATGAAACCACCCCCCCGGCAGATCCCGGTCGGCGGTACCGTCCAGGTGGTCGCACTCCAGCACCCGCAGTTGCAACGGCACCTGCAGGCCGAACGAGGATGGCCGGTTGATCATGTGCAGGAGGCATTCGCCGCTCTCTACCATGCTGCGGGCCATCAGGGTCTGGATGCCGTAGAAGG
>JBKACM010000320.1:0-2579 GCA_046269335.1 Alphaproteobacteria bacterium
GGGGCGGGAAAGGGAACGCACCATGGGCAGTTTCATTTCGTTGAAGGCTCGCGACGGCCACGAATTCCAGGCCTATCAGGTCCTGCCGGAAGAGACCGCGATCGGGGCGGTGGAATTGGCGGTTCCGAACGTGACGCTGGTCAGTGGTAGGCTGGGATTCGCGGCGTGGGCGGCAACGGCGGCGGCCGAGTTGACCGAATCCGCTCCGAACAGGGCCGTGGCGGTACCGGAGCCATCTTCGTTGATGGTGACCTTGGTCCCGCTGGGGGCCCGGAACTCGATCCTTCCCGTATTCTTGTCCCAGGCCGCGTTCAGGCTGGCATCGACGCTGTTCATGGCGTCGACCACATCCTTGATTGTGGCACCGGGGGCCACGGTAACGGTGCGGTTCTGCCCGGAGGAGCCGGTCGCGGCGTTGGATACCGATACGGTGAAGGTACCACCGGCCGGAGGAACGCCGAAAGCGGTCATGACCAGGCTGGAGGTCGTGGCGGAAGGAATGGTATAGGCATGACCCGGGCCAAGGACGTTGGCGCTGAACAGGGTATGTGCGGCGTTGCCGCTGCCCTCGTCGATTTCGATTTCCGTGCCCGGACGGGCGGCGAAATTGATCGAGCCATTGTTGAAAACGGCCGTGATGCCGGAACTCTTGCCCAATTTGTTGTTGATGTCCGTGACCAGATCCTGAACCGAGGCGATGGCATGCGGAGCGGTGCCGGGGGGATCGGTCGGTGAATTGACGAAATCGGTGGCCAGGTTGATGTTGACGGTGATCCCGCCCGTCACCTTCAGGGTAAAGTCACCGACGGGAGGAGCCCCCAGCCCGACCCAGGCACCGCCCGGTCCCCCGAGGGCCGGGGTTCCATCGGCTCCGGCGGCGGCGGTCGGATCAACGGCGACCGAGCCGAACCACAGGCCGTTGGCCTGGGTGGAGGTGAGCTTCGAAATCGTCGAGCCGGCCGCATCCATGGCCTGCGTCGCCAGCGCCTTGGCCTGGGCCACCAGGTTCGACAGGGCAGTAATGGTCGTGGCGGCGGCTTTCAGAGTCTGAAGCGCCTGTCCCACCGCATCCATGCGGCTGCTGAGATCCGAGGCACGGTTGTTGAGGGACTGTGCCGCGAAAAAACTCATCGGACTGTCGATGGGATTGTTGACCTTTTTCCCGGTCGCCATCCGCTCCTGGGTCATGTCCTGGAGGGCACTGGTGGCTTGCAAAGCCAGAAGATTCTGGCGCATCGCCGAGGAGAGGGAAATGGTACCAGTCACCGTATTGCCTCATCGTCTGGAACTTGTTGCCTCAGCCAGCCCAAAGACCGACCGGATTGCTCCGACAGCAATACCCATGCCACAAGCAATGCTGCATATCAAGGGGGCGGATCAAAGAGAAGAGAGCCGGGAATTTCAAGATTTCGTAGGCGTTTCAGCCAAAACAGCAAAATTTTGAGAAGATGCGGATGGGTGGATACTCGGATCCAGGGCCAGAACGGTCAATTTTTGCCTGTCTCATACTGAAAGGGAAAATTTTGCCGGGGGGATAAAGGATAATACCAACGGTCACTGCTGTCCGGTCAATAAGCGAACAAATTCAATTAGTTGCCAAGTTACACATCGGCTTCCGTCTGCACGCGAACACCAAGTGCTTGATCTATATGGATTTTCTCAAGCGGCGTTGAGGCACCACCCACGATCGTGATGAACATCACGACGCCAGACGTCCACTCCTTCCGCGCCAGGCACATGTCGCTGCCCACGTCACTCAGGCTCGTTCCACGCTTTTCCGCCCAACATGACGTTCGCTGTCCATCGCATGGTGAAGGACGCGGACGACGAAGATGCCGGGGTCCTCCACCAGATAGAAAATCACGTGCCGAGCATGGTTGTGGCGAAACAGTCCCAGCCGAAGATCCCGCGCTGGACGCCCCAGACGGGGATTGTCGGCCAGCATTTCAAGGGTGTCGCGCAGGCCCAGGAAATACTCGTCCGCCTTGGCTTCGCCAAACGCTCCGTGGGAAAAACGGTAGATCTCGGTCAGATCGCCGTCGGCCGCATTGGAAAGGACGTAGTCAGCCATTCCGGAGGCGGGTCTTGGTTTCCGCCAGAATCGTGTCGGCGTTACGCGGGCTGCGTCCGCTGTTCAAGCCTTCGATAATGGCCGCTTCCAGCACCTGCCGTCGCTGTTGGTCGTGACGGATCAGATCGCGGATGTAGTCACTGACATTCGCGTACTCTCCGCCCTTTACCTGAGCTTCCACCCATTCCCGCATGGGATCGGGCAGCGAAACGTTCATGGTCGCCATGGGCACCTCCGATCGGGGCTAATCATGGCATGCTTTGCCAAAATATGCCACGTCGCGCTCAGCCGAGAGCCGCGATCGTGCCGCACCTTCGGCATGACGCCGGTGCGCCATGGAGATCGTCGCAAGATGGCGCGCGCCGTCACGCGGGGACGGCACCACTGCGCCGAGAGCCAAGCGGCCGGCCGGCCCCGCCCGGCGACTGAGAAAATACAACGGCAGTGAATGCGTCAGCATTTACTGCCGTTGGTATGATCCTAGAAACGGCAGTGTTGGGCGTTTCGC
>JBKACM010000031.1:0-15651 GCA_046269335.1 Alphaproteobacteria bacterium
AGTGAGGTTGGAGTGCCCGATGGAAGGAGATTGAGAGCCGGCGTGCGTTCCCAGCATGCCGGCTCTCTCTTTATGCGCCCAGCAGCGTGTGCCTTGCCGGTGAGCCGATGAGAGGACACATCGGCTCGCTGGTTCAAGGCCCGGTTGGCGGGTTGCCTGACAAGGTCTTTTCATGGTATTGCCCCGGGCAGCGGCGGTGCGTGCGGCGTGGTCCGCGACCCACGGCCTTTGAGCAGTCGGGCCTGGTGAACCGTTTGCCGGGGTTTTGGGCCAGGTTTTCCGAACACGGCAAGGTTTGGAGGTTTCGTTTCATGTTCCCCAAGGCATTCCATATCGCGACTTTCTCCGCTGCCGTTCTCCTGTCCGTCCCGGCGCTGGCCGGACAGGGCGCGGACCCGGTTGTTGCTGTCGTCAATGGCAAGCAAATCCACAAGTCCGCACTGGAACGTCTGGTTCAGTCTCAGCCGCAGCTCCAGCGCATGCCCATGGATGCCATTTATACCCAGCTTCTGGATCATGTCGTAAATTCTCACCTCCTGGTGACGGAGGGGCGAAAGGAAAAACTTCAGGACAGCGACGAGGTCAAGGCCGAAATGAAGGATCTGGAGGACCAGATAGTCCGCAAAGCCTATCTGACCCGTCGCGTCACCAGCCAGATTACCGAGGCGGACCTGAAGTCCCGGTATGAGGTCCTGATCAAGGACATGCCGCCCCGAGACGAGGTGCGCGCCCGTCATATCCTGGTGGATTCCGAGGAAAAGGCGAAGGCGGCCATCCAGACCGGGAAAGAGATCAAGTGGGGGGGGCGATTTTTCGAAGGTTGCGGAAAAGAGTTCCAGCGATCCTTCCAAGGATCGCGGTGGGGACCTGGGATTCTTCAGCAAGGATGAAATGGTGCCTCAGTTTGCGGAGGCAGCCTTCAAGATGAAGCCGGGTGAGATGACCGATACGCCGGTGAAGACCCAGTTCGGGTGGCACGTCATCAAGGTGGAGGAGCACCGGGTGGCACCGCCGCCGAAGTTTGAAGAGGTGAAGGAAGAGGTCCGGAGCGATGTGGCGGAAACCAAGGTGCGTCGGATCGTGACCGATCTGCGGTCGAAGGCCCAGATAAAGCTGTTCAACGCTGACGGATCCCCGGCCCTGGATAAGCCAGTTCCCGCCCCGGCCAAAAAGTAGGGAGGTACACGATGGGTGGTGCCGTCTCCCCCCTGGCCCCAACGAGCTGGCCCGAGATGCCGGTCGTTGCCGGGGTGCGTCTTGCCACGCACGCTTGCGGCATCCGTTACAGCGGCCGGACCGACCTTCTGTTGGCGGAGTTCGCACCCGGCACCACGGTGGCAGGTGTGTTCACCCGCTCAAAGACCAGATCCGCGCCCGTGGATTGGAGTCGGGAGGCGGCCGCTCGGGGGACGGCGCGGGCGCTGCTGGTCAATTCGGGAAATGCCAACGCCTTTACCGGAGAGGCCGGTGCCTTGGCCGTGCGCCGAACGGCGGAGGCTGCCGCCACGGCGGTGGGCTGCGCACTTCATGAAGTGGTGATCGCTTCCACTGGAGTGATCGGTGTCGTTCTCGACGAGTCGCGAATCACCGAAAATTTGGGAGAGGTGCGCCGTGGCCTCTCTGATTCCGCGTGGGCGGAGGCAGCACGCGCCATCATGACCACGGATACCTATCCGAAGATGTCGACCCGCACCGCCTGGATCGATGGCGTGGCGGTACGCATCAACGGCATTGCCAAGGGCTCCGGCATGATCGCTCCCGATATGGCGACCATGCTGGGGTTTGTTTTCACCGACGCATCCCTGAATGCCGAGGTTCTTGGAGAGTTGCTGCGCCGGAGTACGGAGAAAAGCTTCAATCGTATTACCGTGGACAGTGATACTTCTACCAGTGATACCTTGATGGTGTTCGCCACCAGTCAGGTGTCCCATTCGCGGATACGGCGGCACGATGACCGGGCGCTTCGGGATTTTCGGGAAAAGCTGGACGAAGTCCTTCTGGATCTTGCCCATCAGGTGGTGAGGGACGGGGAGGGGGCGAGCAAGTTCGTTACCATCCGGGTCACCGGGGCCACCGGCAAGGGGGCCGCCAAGCGGATTGCCCTGGCGGTCGCCAATTCACCCCTGGTGAAAACCGCGATTGCCGGCGAGGATGCCAACTGGGGGCGGGTTGTCATGGCGGTTGGCAAGTCCGGAGAAAAGGCCGATCGGGATCGCTTGAAGATCGCCATCGGGGGCATCACCGTGGCCGAGCACGGCCAGCCCGTTCCTGGTTTTGACGAAACCCCGGTCGCCCAGCACATGAAGGGCCAGGAAATCCTGGTAGAGGTAGATATCGGCCTGGGCAAGGGGAGCGCTACGGTGTGGACCTGCGATCTCACCCACGCCTACATCGATATCAACGGCTCCTACCGCTCATGATGTGCGGGGTGCTGTGAACGGTGGCTGTTGGGACGCGGCGGATTCTCAGCCGAAGCGGGATCCCGCGCCGCTGGTGTTGGTGGTGGCGGTTGCCATGCTGGATGCAGACGACCGTGTTCTTTTGACCGAACGGCCGGCGGGCAAGGCATTGGCCGGATTGTGGGAATTCCCGGGCGGGAAGGTGAAAAGCGACGAAACGCCGGAGGCCGCGCTGGTGCGAGAGATGGAAGAGGAATTGGGGGTGGACGTTCGGGAAAGCTGCCTGGCCCCCCTGACCTTCGCCTCCCACGCCTATGACGGTTTCCATCTGCTTATGCCGCTGTACGTCTGCCGGACCTGGAAGGGCAGGCCGTCGCCTCGCGAGGGGCAGCGGCTTGCCTGGGTCAGCATGGGCAAGATCGGCAACTACGCCATGCCGCCTGCGGACATACCCCTCGTGGCAGTGTTGCGGGACTGGCTGTAGCGGGCGCACCCGCCCCCAGGGCTACTTTCCCAGCCGAGCCAACTCGATCTTCGGACAGCGGTTCATGACCACGCGAAGTCCGGCGGCATCGGCCCGGGCGGCGGCTTCGGCGTTACGGACGTCCAGCTGCATCCACACCACCTGGAAGCCCTTGGACCTGGCCAAGGTGATCGTTTCGTCACAGACGGCTCCAGCGGCTTCCGAATTGCGAAAAACATCCACCATCTCTACCGGAGAAGGAAGGTCCGCAAGCCCGGCATAGACGGTTTCCCCCAGAATTTTCTGACCCGCCATGCCCGGATTGACGGGGAGGACCCGGTAACCATGTTCCTGGAGGTAATGCATCACCCGATAACTGGGGCGATCCTCCTTGTTGCTGGCTCCGATCAGAGCGACGGTCTTGACGTCGCGCAGAATACCGCGAAGGTATTCGTCAGAATAATTTTCGTCGGCGGCCATCGGCGTCCATTTCCCAAGCAGGCACTCTCCTCGGCCAAAAAAGCCTTAGGGGGCACCCATGATTTCAAACTTTTCCGGGGAGTCGGAGAGCATTTGCAGAGCCACGAAACCGGTCTCGGTCCGAACGATCAACTCGCAGAACCACTGTCCCTCGCCGATCTCCATGGGGGTGCCTCGCTCAATGACGGTCACGTTCTCCAGGTCCATGGTAACGGACCTGCCGTCATCGAAAGACACGTCACCAACGGTGCCCATCGCGCCTCCCAGCCCACTTCTCCAACCAACGGGCAGAGTCAACCCGGGCCAGTATAGACAATCGAACTGGTGGACTCAACTGGTGTAAATTTCAGGGCGCGTGCTCCCACTTTCAAAGCCAGACATCCCGGTACCATGATACCAATGACTGTAACTGATTGATATTTCACTGTTATTATCGATTGACAGAGGGTCCGCATGTGTCATACTCCGCGCGTCGAACGGTGGGCGGTGGCTGCGAGGGCGGCCGCGCGGGGCCGGACGTGAGGACGTGGGCTTACAATCGACTATCGAAGGGGTTGCGTGGGGCGCATGAAGACTTATTCGGCCAAGCCGGCTGAGATCGAGAGCAAGTGGTTCGTGGTGGATGCTCGTGACGTGGTTCTCGGACGCCTGGCGGCCGAGATAGCGAAGATCATCCGCGGCAAGCACAAGCCGATCTTTACGCCGCATGTGGATTGTGGCGACAACATCATCGTCATCAATGCCTCCAGAGTGAAGCTCACCGGGAACAAGCTCCGTGACAAGCGTTTCTACTGGCATACCGGTCATCCCGGGGGCATCAAGGATCGCACCATGGGGCAGATATTGTCCGGGCGGTATCCGGAGCGTGTCATCGAGAAGGCCGTGGAACGGATGGTACCGCGGGGTCCCCTGGGTCGGGCGCAGATGGGCAAGTTGCGCGTCTACGGCGGGGAGGAGCATCCCCACGCGGCGCAGCAGCCGGAGGTGCTTGATATCGGTGCCAGGAATCCAAAGAACAGAAGGAGCGACTGACCGTGGCCGAGGAGATAAAGTCATTCGAGGATTTGAAGTCGGTCGCGCCAGTTACGGTGGAGACCCGAGCGGAGCCGCAGATTGATGCTCTTGGCCGCGCCTATGCGACCGGGAAGAGAAAGAATGCGGTGGCTCGCGTGTGGATCAAGCTTGGCAGCGGCAAAATTTCGATCAACGGCCGCGTGATGGAGGACTACTTCGGGCGTCCCACCCTGCGTATGCTGGTCAATCAGCCCTTTGTCGTCAGCAATCGCCTGGGGCAGTTCGACGTCTTCTGTACGGTGTCCGGTGGGGGCCTGTCGGGACAGGCGGGTGCCATTCGTCACGGGATTTCCCGTTGCCTGAATCTGTTCGAACCGGGGCTGCGCCCTGCTTTGAAGGCGGGTGGTTTCCTTACGCGGGACTCCCGTGTGGTCGAGCGCAAGAAGTACGGCAAGGCCAAGGCTCGTCGCAGCTTCCAGTTCTCGAAGCGCTGAGGACCCTCGTACCCGTTTCCTGCGACAGGGGCGTCCCGGAGCGGGACGCCCTTTTCCATTGTGAGGTTGGACATGAACGCCGAAGTCCGGGTCGCCATTCTGGGAAGCAGCGGATATACCGGGGCGGAGCTGGTGCGTCTGCTGGCTCATCACCCGATGGCGCGGATTGTTGCCCTGACGGCCGACCGGCGTGCTGGAAGCACCCTTGCCGCAGTGTTTCCTCACCTGGCCTCCTTTGACCTGCCCCCCCTCGTAGCGATCGAGGATGTGGATTTTTCGGCCGTGGATTTTGTCTTCTGCGCACTGCCTCATGGGACGACGCAGAAAGTGATCGCGGGTTTGCCCACTTCCGTCAAGGTGGCGGATCTGTCGGCGGATTTCCGTTTCCACGACGTGGAAACCTACGCCCGGTGGTACGGCCAGACACACCAGGCCCCGGAGCTTCAGTCGGAGGCCGTCTATGGTTTGAGCGAACTCACGCGGGAGGCGGTGGCGGTGGCGCGATTGGTGGCGTGCCCCGGTTGCTATCCGACCTCGGTGCAGTTGCCGTTGATCCCCTTGCTCGAAAAAGGCCTGATTCTGGGGGAGGATATCATCATCGACAGCAAGTCCGGGGTTTCCGGCGCTGGGCGTGCCGCCAAGGAAGGATCCCTGTACTGCGAGGTTACCGAGGGCGTGCATGCTTATGGCATTGCCTCGCATCGGCATGCACCGGAGATCGAGCAGGGCCTCAGCCGGGCAGCCGGGCGTCCTCTGACCGTCAATTTCACGCCGCACCTGATGCCCATGAGCCGTGGCATTTTCTCCACGATCTATTTCAAAATGGCTGAGGGGACGACGGTTGCGGGTCTGCGGGCGGCGCTCATGGATCGCTATCGGGCGGAGCCATTTGTGAAAGTGCTTCCGGAAGGAGTTGTTCCGCAGACTCGGCAGGTGCGGGGATCCAATTTCTGTATGATGAACGTGTTCGCCGATCGCGTTCCGAATCGTGCGATCCTCTGTTCCGTGATCGACAATCTGGTGAAGGGGGCCTCCGGGCAGGCGATTCAGAATTTCAATCTGATGATGGGATTTCCGGAAACGACAGCGCTGGAACAATTCCCGTTGTTTCCGTAAGAGACAGGTATCACAGAGTCAACAGCAGGGGAGGGCGCACCATGGCGCAGACCGCACTGATACTGCCGTGGCACGGTGTCATGCCGACAATCGCTTCGGACGCTTTCATCGCTCCGAACGCCACCGTGATCGGAGACGTGGTCATTGGGGCCGAGTCCTCCATCTGGTTCGGCACCATTCTGCGGGGCGACGTGCATGAAATCCGGATCGGGAGCCGGACCAATATTCAGGATGGAACGGTGGTGCATGTCACTGCCGGCAAGTTTCACACCCATATCGGCTCCAACATCACCATCGGACATGGAGCCGTGATTCACGCCTGCACATTGGAGGATGACTGCTTTATCGGCATGAGGGCCACGATCATGGACGGGGCATGTGTTGAATCCGGGGCGATGGTTGCGGCTGGGGCACTGGTCACCCCTGGCAAAGTCGTAAAAAAGGGGGAACTGTGGGCCGGCAGTCCAGCCAAGTGCGTCCGTCCGGTCAGTGCCGAGGATCTGGCCTTTTTCCCGGTTTCGGCGGAACGTTACTGTGAACTTGCCCGTGAATATCGTCGCATGCTGGCGGTGCCGTCATGACGTCTTGCGTAGAAGATTGACCCGCATCGGCTGATCGAAGGAGAAACTTCCGCTTTCGGTGCGCGTCGCCAGCCGGAGAAAAGTCGCGTGCATGGTCTTATCCAGGGCTATGAAAGCCGCCTCCCGCTCGGTGTTGGCGGAAATAACCTTTTCCCGGAACGCCTCGTAGGAGGCGATCTCCACCGTGTGTACGTAGTGGTATTCAGAAATCTGGATCAGGCCCAGGTGCGCGGAATCGCGGATCGTGGCCAGCGCGGCGGCACGGACAGCGGTTTCATCGTCGACACCGCGACACGCCTCGAAAAAGGGCCCCTCGGCGAGGGGCTCGGAAATGTAGCACAGCCCATTCGGAACCAGCACCCTGGAGGCTTCCCGCAGTGCCTTGACCATGCTGGTCGGGGGGGACGTGGTGCAGGCTGTTGAAAAAAACGACGATGTCGGCAGAAGCATTAGAACCCGGCAGCGCCTGGGCAATCCCCTCGATGAAGGTCACGCCGGATTCGGTAGGAGAGGAACGGGCCTTGTCCAACTGGCGAGAACTGCACTCCACCCCGATAACTCGGGCCCCATGGCGGGCCATCAGGCGTGACAGGGCACCATCCCCGGAACCGACATCGACCACTCGCCGCCCGGATAGGTCCAGCAGGTCAAGCACAACCTCGGTGTTGCGCCTATTGGGAATCATCTCTCTATGGGATTTGCGGGCGCTGGAGTCGCCGGCTCCAGACAGGCAGGACGTTCGGGCCGATAGTGAACCCGGTAGGCCTTTTCGAATCCGCGTATCACGTCCGAAAGTTGGCGTTTGCGGGCAACCGCCGCCTCAACCTGCGCATCGGTAGGACCGCCGCTTGACGGGTAGCCACCCTGCGGCTTGGGAGCGAGACGTGCCGGGGTCAGGAACTCGCTCAGATTGATCGCTTCCATAAAGTCGGAGGCCGTGGACAGCATGACGGGAATGGGAATAGGGGTCTTGTCAGTGGCCACGGCGAAGGATATGGAGCGTTTCTGTCCCGCGCCCCGTTCCAGGATCGCGCATTTGACGTTGTTGGTGCTCTCCGTCATCACGATGGCGGTCTGGCTTTCGTGGCGAAGGGAAAAATTCTTGTTCTCCGCCAGCATGTCGGCCAGTGCCTTCTTGAGAATATTGTCGGTGAGATCCCCTCCCTTCGCCAGTGCCTCAATCGGGTCAAGAACCTCCGCCAGGGAGGAGGCGAGCAGCGGCAGGCCGTTCAGATGCACCGATATCCAGGAGTCCGGAGAATACACTCGCTCATACGGGGACTGAACGCGAGCCCAGATTGCCGCCAGATCCGGGGTGTACTCCTTCCTGCGAAAAGCGGTTTTGTCCCGGAGGAACAGGGCGATGACGCCGCCTGCCATACGAAGGGTCGACGTCAGCGTCTGACCGCGCACCACGAGTTTTTCCGTGATTGGCGGGTTGGTAAGCGTTACCGCCATGCGGTTGCTGCGGAGGACGAACCGAAAATCCTTCGGCACCTTTGCCGTCGAAGGCCCGATTTCCGTCTTCTCGCGCGAAACGATGACTGTACCGATTCCCACTTAAATCCCTATCTGCTCTATCCGAAGCGAACCCCGGGGGGATGATAACAATTCGAAATGTGCCGCGAAAGCTCTTACCAAGCCGTTAAAGATGACGAACATGTAAAAAAAGTTGGAGACTGCCGTGACAGCGCATCACATTTCTGCACCAGTATGAACGGGAAAGCGTTTCCTTAGGCGATGGCCAAGAGAGTCGCGACGTTATGCCTCCAGAAGTCCGCCAAGGCCGAGGAATGCCGGATAGGGGTGGGTGATGACATAGGTGGGCACCCGACTATTGTACTCGCGAAACCTGCCTTTGTCCTCAAATCGTTGCCGAAAGGGGAGAGACTCCACCATTGAGGCAAACCGTGGGACAATGCCACCCGCAACATATACACCTCCCAGGGCACCGCTCGTCAGGGCCAGATTTCCGGCCACCGTCCCCAGCATGGCGGCAAACATGCGGAGCGTCCGGACGCACAAGGGGTCGCTGCCGGCCACAGCCCTCTCAGTGATGGCAGCCGCTTCCAGCATGGGGGGAGAAGCGTTATCCATCTCGCCCAGTGCCGCATACAGATTCACCAACCCTGGCCCGGAAAGCACCCGTTCGGCCGACACGTGGCCGAAATGGGGACGCAGAACCGAAAGCACGGAGGATTCCTCGTCGTCGGCAGGGGCCATGGTCACGTGCCCACCTTCGGTCGGGACAGCATGCCAACGTCCATCGAACGGAATCAGCAGAGCGACCCCTAGCCCGGTGCCAGGGCCCAGGACGGCCACAGGGGCGTTGTTCATCGGCACGCCGCCGCCAATTTTCATTCGATAACGGCTGGAAAGCCTGGGCACCGACAAGGCAACGGCGACGAAGTCATTGATTACGGTCAAGTGCTGCAAGCCAAGGGCCCGTCGCGTGGACTCGATCGAAAAGCGCCAACCCTGGTTGGTCATGGCTATCATGTCGCCATGAACCGGGGAGGCGACACAGAAGCTCCCGGTCGCCGGACGAAAACCTGGGGCGTAGCGGGCCAGGTAAGCCTGCGCTGCCTCGACCAGACCGGGATAGTCGGCACAGGACAGAACCTGCACGCTATGAGGCTCACCGCCCGGAACGCATAAGGCGAAACGAGCATTGGTACCACCGATGTCGGCGAGCAAGCCCTCCATCGGGGTCTGATCCGGCTGGTTCATAAAAAAATCTCGGATGATGTGTCGTTGGATTGTTGGTGTGCGTCAAAGCCTGTGGACTATCGAGCTTTTTGGAGAGAACAGTCAAGTCCGGTAATCGCTTTCGGCCCAGGTATGCAGGCACGTCAACGTTCCCGGAAGGACTCGTGTTTCAGCTTCAGGACCGGTGTCAGCAGATAATCCAGCACCGACTTGCTTCCGGTGTGAATGTCTACGGTTGCTTGCATTCCTGGTGTTACCGGCAACTCACCCATCTTTCTGCCCATCCAGGTCTTTTCGGTCGTGATGAGAACCTTGAAGTACTGCTTTCCGTCTTGAGTAGTAGTCGAGTCCGGGGCAACCATGGTCACCTTGCCGGACAGACTGCCATAACGGGCATAGTCATACGTGGAAATCTTGACCTCCGCCGGCTGTCCGGCCGCGACATAGCCGCGATCCACTGGGTTCAGCTTGGCATCCACGACGACATTGTGTCCGGTCGGAACGATTTCCATGATCGATTCCCCGGCCTGTACAACCCCGCCGATGGTGTGGTAGCGCATGTTCTTGACCACGCCGTCGATGGGGCTGTGAATCTGGGTACGGGCCTGCTGGTTAGTTGCCTGATTGAGGGTCTCGCGGGCGGAGGTGATGCTGACCTCCACCTGGGCAAGCTGCTCCTGAGTCTCCCGTCGGCGGGACAACCTGGCATCCTCCGTTCTTGCCCTGGCTTCGGACAGGGCAGCACGGGCCTTGGGGATGGACTGATCCAGAGTTGCGATTTCACCCTCCAGCTTTGTCTTGTCGGTTTCAATCTGGAGGTGCTCCATCTTCGGCGTCAGCCCTTCCTTCAGAAGGTCGGACGACATCTGAAGCTTCTGCTTGATCTGTTGCAGATTGGCGGCGTAGGTCTGGCGTTTGGCTTCCAATTCTCCGATTTCCGCCTGTTTCTGATCCGCCTGGCTCTGAAGAACCATCAGAGCATTTTCGTGCTGCAAACGACGAGCCACATAGGCGCGTCGCTCGGTCTCCTCGATCTGGGGTTGCCGTTTTGCCTCTTCCTCGGGGAAGACCAGGTCGCGTCCATTGACCTCCGCTTCAAGTCTGGCGCGCTGGAGAGTCAGGCCGTCCAGTCGGATCTGGATTTCGTCCCCGTGCAACGCCGTCGTGGAGAGTTCGAGTTGCAGGAGGGAATCGCCCGATTTCACGGTGGTACCCTCGGTGACGTAGATTTCCCGGATGATTCCCCCTTCCAGGTGCTGGATGACCTTGACCTGTCCCTCCGGGATAACCTCCCCTTCCGCCACCGCGACTTCGTCAAGACGGGCGTAGCGGGTCCATCCCAGCAACACGGCAAGGAACAGGATGACCGGCCAGGCGACGATCCTCCAGGTGGGCAGCGGATAGCTCTCCGCCAGTAGTTCAAGCCGGCTCACGTCAGAATCTCATGCATGGCCGCGACCGCGGCGATGGTCGAGGAAGCTGCCACGATCGTCGAGGAGGCGGCTGCCGCCACGATATTCGAAGTGGGGGGCACAGGCGCAATCGTTGGTGGGGAATCCGTCGACGGCGAAGCGGAGGAGGATGTCTGCTCCTGCGGGGAGGCCCCCTGGGGTCCCGACCGGGGAGGAACGGGGGAAATGGATGGAGTTGTTCTGGGTTGTGAAGGGACGATGGTCGGCCGCTGCGGCCGATTGGATGCCACCACGGTTGGGCCAGGGGGGCGCATGGGGAAAAGGCGGGGAAGGATCTCGGCGGCAGCACCCACCGCCACCACCCGCCCCTGCTCCATGACAACCACCGTGCGACAGGCCGAAAGCAGAATGGGGCTGTGGGTCACCATGATCACGGTACGCTGCTGCGCAAGGCCGTGCAGGGTACGGCGCAAATCCTCTTCGCCCTGGCGGTCCAGATTGGCGGAGGGTTCGTCCAGGAGCAGGACGGGGGGATCGCCAACAAGGGCCCTGGCCAGGGCGAGACGCTGGCGCGTGCCACCTGACATGCGGGTTCCGGCCTCACCGACAGGACTGGCATAACCATTGGGAAGGTCAACAATAAAGCCATGAACTCCGGCCGCCTGGCAGGCGGCTATGATCCGTTCGTCGGAAGCCCCGGGCGACCCATGTTCGATATTCTCCCGGATCGTACCACTGAAGAGCACGGATTCCTGAGGTACGTAGCCAATCCACTGCGCCAGCTCCGCACGGGTGAACTGGGCGAGGTCGGCTCCATCCAGCAGAACCCGTCCCTCATCGGGATGGTAGAGGCCAAGCAGCAGTTTGACGAGGGTCGTCTTGCCGCTGCCGTTGCGCCCGACGATGGCCGTGATGCCGCCAGGGGCGATGGAAAGGTTGATATCCTCCAGCGCTGGACGGGCGCGCTTGGAATAAAGGAAAGTGGCGTTCTCGACGCTGATGTTGCCGCTGGGGCGGGCCAGCTTGATGGCGCTCTCCCGCGTTTCTTCGGCTTCGGCCAGCAGGTCTCCGAGTCGCTCGACCGAGCGACGGAATGCCGCGTAGGTGCGCCAGGTGCCGACGAGCTGATTCAGCGGTCCAAGGAGGCGCCCGGTCAGCATGTTGGCGGCCACAAGACTGCCCATGGTCAGCTTGAGATCGACGATGGCCATGGCACCGACGGCTACCAGTGTCACCGAGGTCAGAACCGTGACCATGTTGCCCAGGTTGACGAAGCCATCCATGCGGGCTCCGCGATAGATCCCGGCCTCAATGGTGTCGGCCAGACGCTCCTCCCAGATAGGGCGAAGGGTACGTTCCAGGGCCAGGGCCTTGATGGCGGCCCGTCCGGCGATCAGTTCGGACACCAGGGTTTCGCGGCTGATGACAGCCGCCCGTTCCTCGTCGGTGGACTTGCGGACCGCCGTACCGGAACGCCAGGCGATGACCGAAAAGATGGCCAGAGAAACCAGCATCACCACGACGATGGGTTCCGCGACAATGAACAGCAACGCGATGAACAGCAGCAGGAACGGCATGTCCGCGATCAGGAGCGCCGAGGAGCCGGAGAGGGTATTCCGGATGACTTCAGCATCCTGAAACAGGCCATGCCAGTGGGAGCCATGGCGCATCTCCAGGTAGCGCAGGGGGAGGGCCATCATCTTGTTGAACAGACGCTGTCCCACCTGGACGTCCAGGCGCAGGGCGATGGTCTGCATGATTCGACTGCGAGTCTGGCGCAGCACGTAATCGAACAGCGCCAGAATCATCATGCCAAGCACGAGTCCGGCCAGAGTGCTGATTCCGTGGTGGGTAACCACGCGATCATACACCTGCATCACGAAAATCGGGCTCGCCATCGCAAGCAGGTTGACGAAAAGCGAGATGACGACCACCTCGTGAAAGGTTGGCAGCAGCGGGGTTACGATCTCCGCCAGCCAGGCACCACTGTTTCGGCTACCCTCCTCCGTCGGCTCGGAACTTTCACCCGCATCCTGCATCGATCCATCCCAACCCTGGCGAGCCCCCAGCAAGGTCCCACTTTCCTGCTGCGTTCCGTTGCGAATGCACCTCAGGCGCGATGCCCCGCCCGTACTCAAAAGTAACCCAAATCCTCAGAAAATCAAACCAGCAAGTATATTCTCGATATTCTCCGGGAAACCGTCTCATCGCTGTCGTGTGTGGCGCGATGCGAGGGGGGATAGTCTCGGGGCCCGCCAGTCTATTTGGAAATGGATTAATTTTGCGTTATGCCCATGTCCGGGCTGGTCGCGTCCGGGCTGGTCGCGTCCGGGGTGGGTGGGGCCATCGGCTGACCGTCAACTGCCGGTACCGGCGCGGATGCGGGGGCCGGTTCGGTGTCGGCACCGGGGAAAGCTTCGTCAAGCCCGGCCGGTTCCGATATGGCCGGCGACGGAGAAGGCTTCTGGGGTTGCTGAAGATTGTCAGAGCCCAACTTCATGGCCGGATCGTTGGGGTCACCGTTGATCTTGTCGACCGAAAGCCGTCCAATCGAACTCAGCAGCTGATAGACGGCAAGAATCGCGTCGCACTCCGCGGAGGTGTAGCTGATGCGGGCGTTATAGGTCTCGTTCTCCGAGTCGAGAACATTGATGACACTTTCCTTGCCGGCTTCACGCAACTTCTTGCGGGATTCAAAAACCTTCTGGGCGATCGAGACGGCATTTTCCAGGAGCGACATGCGCTTGCGGGCGGTATCCAGCGCCTGCCAGGCCAGGCGCGTCGTTTCCGCGGCCTTGCGCCTGGCGTAGATGTCGTTGTCCTGGCTGGCTCCGTAGTCCAGGGCGGCCTGCCGAACGGCGGCGTCGGTGCTGAAACCGTTGAACAGGTTCCATGTCACCTTCAGCATCATCGTGTAGTTGCGAGCGGGCCCACGGATTGCCGACCTGTTTTCCGAGTAGTCGTGCTCCAGGACGGCATCGACGGAAGGCAGGTATCCCGCGTAGGCCACCTCCTGTTTCTCTTTCGAAATGTCCACCTGCATTCCGGAGTTCAGGACGATGGGGCTTTCCTGCAAGGTCACGTTCACGGAATCCTCGACATCGGTCGGCAGAAGATTCATCGGCGGGGTCGGCATGGTCATCCCGGCAACTTCGGGGGCGTGGTCGAACACCTGAATGTAGCGGGTTATGGCGTCGGCCATGGCTCCTTCAAAGGTGATGCGCTTCTCCCTGGCCAACTGTAGCCTTGTTTCCGCCTGAAGCACGTCGACCGCCTGTCCCGAGCCCCCCTTCAGCCTCGAGTCCTCAAGATGCAACTGACGTTTGATGTTCTCCTCGCTGGTTGTCGCCAGTTCTATCAGCCGGGCCTGCCGCAGCACGTTGACGTAGGCGGTAATGCCCTCGAACATGGCACCGTTCCTGGTGTTTTCCAGAACGAACGCGGTGGTGTCCCGTTGGAGTTCGGATATGGCGCTGCCGGAGGCCTTCTGTCCGCCATCGTAGAGGCTCTGAGTCACGCGCAGGGTGCTGGAATGGGTCTCGTGTTCATAGCTTTCCTTGGAGGCTGTTCGGGTCGTCGTGGTGTTGTCGTGCTCGTAACCGGCATCGCTGGATACGGTCACGTTGGGAAAGAAAGGGGCGAAGGCCTTCGTAATGCCGGCCTCGGCCGAGGAAAGTGCCTTGGTGCCCGCATTGATCTGGGGGTGAGTGAGTAACAACCCGCGAAGCTCGGCCTCAAGGGTCTCCGCACGCGGAGCCGACGCAGCAAGGCCAACGCCCCCCATCACGGCAAACACGACAAACGGCCTGGCCATTGAAGGCAGCGCGGGCATAGTCTCCCGTTATTCCCAAAATGATCGCGTTCCGAAATCACCAAGGAGTCCGGACCGCGGTGTTTCCGGAGTGTTTAGAAACACGACCAAGCCATGTCTTCCGTGCCTACTGAAGGGATAGCTCGACTTCCACGATACCGTTGTCGACGAGACCGCGCCGCTGGAAGCCCAGACTTTCGATAAACCGCAGCATCCTGGCATTTTCCAGCAGCACCTGGCCAACCATTTTTCGGGTGCCACGAGCCCGACAATAGCGGATCATCTTGTCGAACAGGACACGTCCCAGCCCGCGTCCCTTCAAATCGGAGCGGACCACGATGGCAAATTCGGCATGGTTGTTGTCCGGATCCGTTATGGTGTGAATGACGCCCAGGGTGGACATCTCCCCGCCGGAGACGCACGAGGTGACGATGAAGGCCATTTCCCGGTCGTAATCGATCTGAGTAAGACGTGCCAGTTCGGAGTGCGGCAGTTCCTCCCGGTGGTTGAAGAACCGGAAGCGCTTGTCGTCCGGGTCCAGGCGGGAGATGAATTTCTTGTGTTCCGGTTCGTCCTCGGGACGGATGGGACGCAGGAGCACGCAGGATTTGTCCGCCAGTACGAACTCCTCCTCCAGTTCCTTCGGATAGGGGCGGATGGCCAGACGATCGGCACCGGGCAGGGTGGGGGAGGCGACCTTGATCCGGGCGTCCAGGGCCAACACCCCACGGGAATCGGCGAACAGGGGGTTGATGTCCAACTCGGCGATTTCCGGAATGTCGATGATCATCTGCGACACCTGCATCAGCGTCAGGCACAGGGCGTCGAGATCAATGGGCGGGCGATCCCGGTAGCCCTTCAGCAGTTTGTAGACCCGGGTCCGGGAAATCAGTTCCCGGGCCAGCGCCATGTTCAAGGGAGGGAGAGCCATGGCACTGTCGCCGATGACCTCCACAGCCGTACCCCCCTGACCGAACAGGATGACCGGGCCCAGAATGGGATCGGAGGTGACGCCGATGATCAGTTCGTGAGCCCCGGGACGCCGGGCCATTTTCTGAACGGTAAAGCCCTGGACCCGCGCACTGGGATGTGTCTCCTTGACTCTGGCCAGCATAGCCACGGCCGCTTTTTCCACCTCCAGCGGACCGTCCAGGTCCAGCATGACCCCCCCC
>JBKACM010000321.1:0-2554 GCA_046269335.1 Alphaproteobacteria bacterium
CACAGACGGCCGCTCAAGCGCCGCGCAGGCTTTACCAGCGAGTCGATGAGTCAACTCATCGGCTCGCTGGTATCAAATCGAGTGCCGGCCGGTATCAGAAGCGATACAGGTATCGGGCGGCACAGGCCCCCTCCGAGCTGACCATGCATGGCCCGATCGGATGGTCGGGATGGCAACCCTTGCCAAAAAGCGCGCACGCCGGTGGCTCGATGATGCCCTTGAGGACCTCGCCACAGCGGCAATGGGGATGCACCGCGCCTTCCGTTACCGGAACATCGAAGCGACGCGCGGCATCGAACCGGTGGAATTCTTCCCTCAGTTCCCAACCACTGCCCGGAATGGCTCCGATGCCGCGCCAAGATGCATTCCCCGTTTGCAGATAATGGCCCATCATCTCTTGTGCTCTAGGGTTGCCTTCTGGCTTCACTACCCGCTCGTAAAGATTATCGACCCGCGCCGGGCCATTTACTTTCTGCTCCACGAGGCTGCGCAGTCCCAGCAGGATATCCAGCGGTTCAAAACCCGCCACCGCGCAGGGTAGGCCATGATCCTGCGCTACCGGCAGATAGGCGTCCGCACCGATGATGGCGCTGACGTGCCCCGGGCACAGGAAGGCGTCAACCTGGATCAGAGGATCGGCAATCAGGGCCTCCAGGGCGGGGGGGACCCCCTTCATGGCGGTCAGGAGGGAAAGATTGTCCACCCGTGTCCGTTCGGCCTCCCGCAGCAGACCCAGGATGGAGGCGATGGTGGTCTCAAAGCCGATGGCCAGAAATATCACCTGGCGATCTGGCTCCCGTTGGGCGAGTGCCAGGGCTTCCAGGGGCGAATAGCAGACCCGGATTTCCGCGCCTTGCGACCGGGCCTCCGCCAGGGTGGAGCGCGAACCCGGCACTCGGATCATGTCTCCGAAGCTGACGAGCCAGGCCCCTTTCTCCGCCAGGCGTAGGGCGGTATCGACGTAACCCGGTCCGGTGACGCACACGGGACAGCCGGGTCCGCTAATCAGGGAGACATTTGCCGGCAACAACCGGCGCAGCCCGGTGCGGGCGATAGCCATGGTGTGAGTGCCGCACACCTCCATGATCCGCATGGCGCGCCCATCGGGCAGCCGTTCGGCCAGGTCATGCAGCTCCCGGGACAGGAATTGGGCCGCATGAGGATCGGAGTACGCGCGTGACACGAACGACCCTTCCAGCAATGATCAGGAACCGCGTTCCGCCTCCTGGGACTCGTTCCACTTCCGGGCCATCTCCCGGAAGAGTTCGAGACGAATCAAGGCCTCGTCCTCATCGAGTTTTTCGATAGCGAATCCAGCGTGGACGATGACGAACTCTCCCGGGGCGGGATCTTCCACCAGCGACAGCATGACCACACGGCCAACGCCGTCCATCTCGACCATGCCGCTGCCATCCTCGTGAACCGTCTTCACCCGCATGGGCACCGCGAGGCACATGGTGCGTATCTCCCGAACCGGAAGTCAACTCCCCACTCTTCCCGGAATTTGGCTAAAGAGTCCACCATCTTGGAAACCGATTTCTCCCGATGGCCAAAAATATCGTTCTTGTCAGCGAAACGAGGAATGTGTAACCATCAGTAGTGCTGTGTGATAAGATATCTCCATGAGAGCATCAAATACACAAAAGCATCCATCCGGAGATGGGGGCCGTATCTCTCGCCTGAGTCCCTATGCCAGGCCGCAGGGGAAGGCCGATCCCGGCGGTCTCGTCCAGCGGTTGCCATTGACCAACACGCCTGGGCTGGCGGGGCAGTGGTTCGTTTTTCCGGCAGGGGGGCGAGCGCTGGAGGGCGAAGCCTACAATCTCGTGGGAGTTCCCGGAAAGAACAACGCGAGCCGGCCATCGAAGTCACCGAAATCCTGGAAACAATATCGTGCCTGGAAAATGGTTCACCCCAGCGTAAAGCCTGGCTATGTCCGCATGCACCTGATCAGTGATCGCCTGGGAGGTTCCGGAGCCATGGCCGACAACCTTGCCCCGGGAACCAACGGCATGAACCAGCGGCATTTTCATGGTTGTGAGAACCCTCTCATCAAGGCTCTCAAGAACGGGGGTTCTGTTTTGGAGTACAAGGTGAAGTCCGTCTACAACGGCCCAAGTCCGAATCTTGTAACCAAGAAAGGAAAGGCCGCCTGGAGAAATGCTATGACAAGCATAAAATGTTCTGGAAAATATAAGAAGACGGCGGCGGCAGCGAAGTTCTCCTATCTGAGGAGAACCGTGAAGGAGAGACTGTTCCTTGACGTGAATCCGAATTGGGTCGGGAAGTAGGAACATGAGATCCCCCCCCGTCCAGAAACAGATATCAGGCGGTATCAGAGCCGTGGCCCGCCAGGGCGTCGGAGGGGCGGAGCGTCCCTTGCCCCACGGGGATCGTATCCAGGCTTCGTTCGGTCCCGGACACGATACCTCCGGCATCCGCGCCCACATGGACGGACCGGCCCGCGCCGCCTCTCGGGCGATGGGGGCGCAGGCCTACACCACCGGCAGCCACGTGGCCTTTGCCGGGTCTTCTCCCAGTTTGCGGGTGGCGG
>JBKACM010000322.1:0-2538 GCA_046269335.1 Alphaproteobacteria bacterium
GGGTGACGTCGCGAACGTCCTGACCGTCGATGACGACCGAGCCGCCGGTGACATCGTAAAAGCGGAACAGCAGGCGGGACAGCGTCGATTTGCCCGCGCCCGAAGGTCCGACGACCGCCGTTTTGTGGCCCGCGGGGATCCGGAACGATACGCCTTCCAGGATCTTGCGATCCGGACGATACCCGAAATGAACGTCGTTGAACTCGATGGTACCGCCCTGGACCACCAGCGGCGCGGCCGTGGGGCGGTCCGTCACCTCCGGGGGTTCGTCCATCAGGGCGAACATCACGTCCATGTCCAGAAGCGACTGCTTTATTTCACGGTAGACCATGCCCAGGAAATTGAGCGGCAGGTAAAGCTGGATCAGGTAACCGTTGACCAGCACGAAATCACCCACCGTCATCGTCGCCGATGCCACGCCGTCGGCGGCCATCAGCATCATGGCCACCAGGCCGACGGCAATGATGGAGCCTTGGCCGACGTTGAGGATCGACAGGCTGGACTTGCTGCTTACCGCAGCCATCTCGTAAGCGGCAAGGGACTGGTCGAACCGTCTGGTCTCGTGCTCCTCGTTGCAGAAGTACTTGACCGTTTCATAGTTCAGCAGGGAGTCCACCGCCTTGGTGTTGGCATCGGAGTCGGTGGCGTTCATGGCCTGGCGGTACTTGAGACGCCATTCGGTGACGGCGAAGGTGAACCCGACATAGCCGCCGATGGTCACCAGCACCACCAGGGCAAAGCGCCAGTCATACAACCACCACAGCACGCCGCATACGAAACACAACTCAAGCATCGAGGGTCCGGCCCGGAACACGGCCAGGCGCAACAGCACTTCGATTCCGCGTGTGCCTCGCTCGATGGCCCGGGAGAGCCCCCCCGTCTGACGCTCCAGGTGAAAGCGCAAGGACAGGGCATGCAGGTTACGGAAGGTCTGAAGGCCCAGGGTGCGCACCGCCCGTTCGGCAACCCGGGCGAAGATGGCGTCACGAAGTTCGTCGAACGCCTGGTTGAGAATCCGCACCACCCCGTAAGCCACCACCAGTCCCACCGGCAGGCCGATCGCGGCCCCCTTGAGGACCGTCAGAGCATCCACCGCCTGCTTGTAGAGGAGAGGAACGGCAGCGTTGGCGACCTTGGCCGCCACCAGCAGCAGGAGCGAGAAGACCACCCGCGCCTTCAGGCCCGGCTCGCCCTCGGGCCACAGATAGGGAAGCAGGCGACGGAGCGTTCGCAGATCACCACTTCGGCGCATGGCCAGGGAGGTGGGAACCCCATGGGCATGTTTCATCTAGGGCTCCCCGGTATCGCCGGGCCAGCCTTCCTGTTTGGGGAAATCCGGAGTCAGGGGACTGAAGGGACGGGCGGAGCCACCGGTATCGCGGATGTCGAAGGGCTTGACCGGCCTCGTTGCCTCCTCGTCTTCCACATCGCTGCTCCGGTCGTCCCCGTCGCCAGGACGAAACAGGGTGCCGGCATCGTTTACCGGCTCCAGCGCGTCGGCCAGCGGAGAAACGGGCCGTCCGGTGATCACCCCAAACAAACCCCGACGCCTTCGGGCCCGGAGTCGAAGCGAATTTTCCTCTGCCTCCACCTCTGTCGCTGCATCCTCCTCCGCGCGGGTCTCCTCCTCTGGCGGGAAAGAGACCTGGGGTGAAACCGGCACAATCACGGGGTCGGAAAGCACGGGACGGCAGGCCTTCGCCATCACCGGCTGAAGCCGGTGATGTTCGCCTTCCTGGAGCAGA
Source organism: Alphaproteobacteria bacterium (assembly GCA_046269335.1). Classification (GTDB taxonomy): domain Bacteria; phylum Pseudomonadota; class Alphaproteobacteria; order Rhodospirillales; family Rhodospirillaceae; genus JADFXL01. Next base: position 1,746 of record JBKACM010000322.1, read on the forward strand.
TCCAGCAGGAAACGCTGTTCATCGTATTCTGTGGCAAGACGAATCAGGCGATCGTACCGGAAGAGATAGGTCTGAATGTCGGTGCGCAGTCTTCCTGTCGTTATCACCCGCTTGCCAATGGTCTCGACCAGTCCAAGATCATTGTCGGCGGCGGCGCGGATCGCCCGGCAGAATACCTGTTGATCCCCGGCGAAATAGCGGCTCCACAACACCGCCGCCGCATCCTCGTCCACAATCCCGGCCCGTACCGCCACGGTTGCCAAGGCACCGTTCAAGTCGGCCAGAGTCATATCCATGGTCTGAAAGAACAGGGACTGACGGGCCTGCTGCCGCATTTCCACCAAGGCGCGACTGGTTACCTCACTCTGATTGTTGGCACGCTGCGCCTGCCACAGGAGTTGTCGGATCGCCCGGTTCTGATGGCGCAGAGTGAACAGATGGCCCAGGAATCCCGCCACCAGCCACAATGCCAGCAGTGGAGCCCCCACCGCCGCGATCAGCGATGACAACGCCGACAGCTCCAGACCCGGTACGGCCTCCCAGCCCACATGCAGCCCGATGTACACATACGCGGCCCCGAGCCACAGGGCCGTGGCGGCAAAGGCGATGCCGACAATGACGATGACAGCTACCATGGTTCCATGCCATTTCCGTCTGGCGGAAACCGTTGACCGCCTGGGGGAACGATAGGAGCGAAATTCTTAACATCGGGTGAGCATGAATCGTGATACCGACGTTTTCCGCAAGGTGTATCCTGTCCGCAGGGCAATTGGGTGAAAATAGGAATAGGGCG
>JBKACM010000323.1:0-2537 GCA_046269335.1 Alphaproteobacteria bacterium
GGCCAAGGCCCATCTCGACAAATCCATGCGCTTCACCGACTGGTCACAACGGCCTTTGAGCGAACGGCAGATTCAGTACGCCCTGGCCGACGTCACCCACCTCCGGGTGGTCTACGAGCGCCTGCACCGGCGGCTGGAGCAGGACGGTCGCGTCGGCTGGCTGGAAGAGGAGATGGCGATGCTGACCGATCCGGCCACCTACCGGGTGGTGCCGGAAGAAGCGTGGCGACGGTTGAAGCCCCGCACCACCAGCCCACGTTTTCTTGCCGTCCTGCGCGAGCTTGCCTCGTGGCGCGAGACCGAGGCCCAGGCGCGCAACCTGCCCCGCCAGCGGATACTGCGGGACGAGGCACTGTTGGAGATTGCCGCCCATGCGCCGGTCAGAGCCGAGGATCTGGGGCGGTCGCGTCTGGTGACCAAGGGAACGTTGGAGGGCCGTTATGGCCAGGACATTCTGGAAGCGGTGGCGCGAGGGGTCGCCGTTCCGGCGGAGGCCTGTCCCTTCTTGCCGGAGAAACGGGCCCTGCCCAACGGAATGGCGGCAGTAGTCGATCTCCTGCGGGTTTTGCTGAAGATGAAATGCGATGCCCACGACGTGGCGCAGAAACTGGTGGCGTCCTCGGAAGACCTGGAGAGGATAACCGTCGATGACCATGCCGACGTGCCGGCGCTGCACGGGTGGCGTCGGGAAGTGTTCGGGGCCGATGCGCTCAGGATAAAGCATGGGGAACTGGCCCTGGCCTATTCTTCCGGGGGAAAACGTCTGGTTCTGGTGCCGACGGAGCCTCCGGTCGGCGTATCGTAAGACAGGACGACGTCCGCCCGGAACCCCGGGACCGGTTCTCCTTTCGCGCCTGCATTCTGGATCTGCCCGCTTTTTCGGGTGAAAACCACCAGACTCTGTGATACAACGGGCTGGCTCGCTGCACTGCGTCAGCGGGTTTCTGTGCGTGGCGGAATCGGGTTGAGTTGCGACACGGGGGTGCCTGTTTTCCCGGCCCCGGTTTCCTCTTGGGGACCGTGCCTCGATTCCGTGGAGGCGTTCGACGAGACCGTTGGAACCCCGATCCGCCCCCCGGGCGTTTTGGGGCGTTCCTGGTTGAACACGAGAAGGGAAGCATGCCAGCAGAACTGTCCTATGTGTCCGGAGATTTCGTCGTGTACCCCACCCACGGCGTCGGCCGGGTGATCGAGGTTGAAACTCAGACCATTGGGGGGATGCAACTGGATCTTTTCGTCATCCGTTTCGAGAGAGACCGCATGACCTTGCGTGTTCCGATCGCGAAGGCCAAGAATTCCGGTCTGCGGAAGCTGTCTACCCGAAAGGTGATGGAATCCGCCCTGACCACCCTGCGGGGACGGGCACGGGTCAAGCGGACGATGTGGAGTCGGCGTGCTCAGGAATACGAAGCGAAGATCAATTCGGGCGACCCGGTGTCCATCGCCGAAGTGGTCCGGGATCTGCACCGCAGCGCCACCCAGCCCGAGCAGTCCTACAGCGAACGACAGATATACGAACAGGCACTGGAGCGTCTTGCCTGCGAACTGGCCGCCGTCGAGCAGATTGAGACCGGGGCTGCCACCGAGAAACTGGAGAAGCTCCTTGAGGCGGCGTAGCCTTTCGTCGACTCCGGGTGGGGGTTCCGTGGAACGGGGAGCGGCCTGAAGTCTTATGGTGGACAGTCATCTTTTCGCTGCCCTGCGGGGGGGCGGCAGGGTTTGGGCCGTAGGCTCCGTACACGGCGAGGCTGACCGGCTCGCGGCGTTGCACCGGGCACTGGACGAGCGGTTCCAGGTCGGTGACCAGCTCGTGTATCTCGGCAATTACTTCGGACATGGTGCCGAGGTGCGGCGCGCGGTGGAGGAACTTCTGATCTTCCGGCGTTCCCTGCTGGCCCGCACCACCGTTCCCTGTGGCGACATCGTCTATCTGCGCGGAGCCCAGGAGGAGATGTGGCGCAAACTGTTGCAGCTTCATCTGGCTCCCAACCCGCGCGAGGTCCTGGAGTGGATGCTGGACCAGGGCGTGGGAGCCACCATCGCCGCCTATGGCGGATCACCGCAGGAGGGCGTCGCCGCCGCCCACGAGGGACCGGTGGCGATCAATCGCTGGACCGGGACGTTGCGCTCGGTCCTCAACGCCGCCGATGGACACGGTCAACTCATGAGCGTGCTGCAACATGCCGCCTATACCGACGACAAGGGACTGTTGTTCGTTCACGCCGGTGTCGACCCCAGCCGGCCGTTGTCGGCTCAGAGCGACAGTTTCTGGTGGGGCGGTCAGGGTTTCTCCCAGATTACCAAGCCCTACGCCGGATTTCGCCGGGTGGTCCGGGGCTATACGCGCCAGAACCGGGGAATTCTGCTGGATGATTTCACGGCGACTGTCGATACCGGTTGCGGCTTTGGCGGCCCCCTGTCGGCTGCCTGCTTTGCGCCGGACGGCATGATGGTTGATGGTCTCGAAGCCTGAGGCTTCGGCGGTGATCTCGAAGCCTGAGGCTTCGGCGGTGATCTCGAAGCCTGAGGCTTCGGCG
>JBKACM010000324.1:0-2517 GCA_046269335.1 Alphaproteobacteria bacterium
ATCTCATCGGTTCACTGGCATCATGGCGTTTCGCGGGCTCCGCGCACCCCGGTGCGGCGGGGCTGGGCAGGAGGGGCCACAGTGCCTCGGAGAAGGGCCTGACCCGGTTCACCAGGGTACGTAGATCGGCCTCCAGTCTCTGCCGCCGTTCCGCCGGCAATTCGTTTTCCGCCGATGCGAGCTGGTGCAGCGTGTTTTCCACCCCGGCCCAGAACTCGTGACGGCCGGTCAGGCGCATGTTGACGGCGGTACGGTCGATCAGGGCTCCGATGGACCAGCTTGCCGGCAGCAGCAGCAGCAGCACCGCACCCAGCACGATACCGACCCGGAGCAGAAACCCTCGAAGATCCGAGGTGCCGACGGATCCGGAATTTCCTTTTCTGGTCCTGGGCAACTCGTCCAGAAGATCGGCGGCACGAGCCTGGGTCAGGTACTCTTCCCGGCGGCGTTTCAGATCCTCATAGGCCGAAGCGACATCCTCGCCGCTACCCAGAAGGCCCAGTGCCTCGATGTGAAAGTAATATCGACCGGATCTTTCGATCAGAACCGCCCGATGCTCCTGAAAAACCGTCATGGCACCTCCTCCCGGGCATCGTCTTCCGTGTTTGCGGGCATTGGAGGATTCTGCGGAAAAGTCACCGTTACCACCGTCCCCACCCCTTCCTCGCTCTGAAGACGCAGGCTTCCGCCGTGCAGTTCCACCAGGGACTTGGTCAGGGTCAGACCGATGCCGGTCCCCGGCTGTTCGCGGACACCGGGGCCTTCCATCCGCTCATAGGGCTGAATCATGCGGTCGATATCGCCGGCCGGGATGCCGATCCCGGTATCGGACACCTGAATCTGCACGAAGTCGCCTGCGACCTCCACCAGGATGGCGATACGCCCTCCGGCCGGTGTGAACTTGATGGCGTTGGAGATGAGGTTGAGCAGAACCTGCTTTACCGCCCGTTCGTCGGCATGGATATCAGGAAGGAAGGAGGGGAGCGTGGTGGTCAGACGGAGACGGCCTCGCTCCACCTGGTGGCTGACCAGGGTGGTGACCATCTCCAGGATCGGCGGCAGCGGGATCCTTGCCGGGGAAATGCCGTATTTCCCGGCCTCGATCTTGGACAGATCCAGGACATCGTTGATCAGGGTCAGCAGGTAATTGCCGCTTTCATAGATGATGCGGGCATATTCGAGATAACGGACATTGCCCATCGCCCCGATCATCTCGCCCTTCAGGATTTCGGAAAACCCGATGATGACGTTGAGCGGGGTGCGGACCTCATGGCTGGCGTGGGCGATGAATTCGGATTTGACGCGGTTGGCATGCTCGGCGGCATCCCTGGCATGGCGCAGGACGGCCTCGCTGCGCTGTAGCTGGACGTAGGCCTCCCGCAAATCGCTGAGATCGCGGCCGATGCTTTGATACTCGGCAACCTTCCCGGTTTCATCGAAAAAGGCACGGTCGCTCCAGCAGGTCCAGGCCCGGCGGCCGTTGGCCAGAGTCATCTCGTGCTCATAAAAGCGTTCCGGCTTGCCGGGGGTGAAGCTCGCGAAATATCGGACCAGATCCGCCTGACCGGCACGCGGCAGAAACTCCACGATCCGTCGACCGACCATATCGGCGACCGTCAGGCCAAAGGCCTCGGCATAGGCGGAATTGGCGTAGGTGATCCGGGTGTCGGGTAGAAAACGGCAGATCATTTCCGACTGGTACTGGGAGATTCCCTCCAGAATGACAGCTTCCCGATGTCGCCCGGCACCATCGGTGACCGCTTCCGATGGCTCTGGAATCCGGCAATCCCGCAGGCGCAGAACCCAAAGATCACGTTCCCCCTCTCCCACCGCCCGAAAGCCCGTGACTTCGATTCTGGTCGGAGGACCATCGGGGTGGGGAAACAGGGTCTCCTCCCGGAAATCGGCCCGTTCCCCCTCCTGGGGCAGCGTCACGCCCGGCAGCAACGTCCCAAGCAGAAAATCCCCGACCGGGCCCTCGGCGGCAACGCCCAGGACGTGCCGGGCTGCCTGGTTGACATGCAGAATCCGACCCCCGGTCTCCACGACGAGGATGCGATCGGTCACCAATTCCAAAATCACGTCGCCGAGAGACGGGAGAGAGGATGGCCGTATTGAAACCGAGTCGTTTTTCATATCGTTATCGTTCCTGGTCCACGAATCTGCCAGTCCTGGTCCGGTCAATCTTTAGAAGGTTACGCACCCTGAGCCCAGCAATAAAGAACCGGTGAGGACGCAGGCAAGGCTGATAATCCCGGGACGGAGGAACCAGAACATGTACGAGACGACGGTTACCGCTGTGGCACCGCCCGTCCGGGTCGCGGTCACGCACCGGTGCGATCCTGCGGCGGGTGACGAATCGGTGACGCTCCAGGTCTCGGCCGCTTCGATGCTGACCGCGGTAGAGTCCGTGACCGGGCCCTGGATGGAATGGCGTAGGTGTTTGAGTTGATGTGTTTGTAGGGGTTGTGGTGTTTGTTGGTGTTTGTGTGGGTGTATTAGTTGGCGTTTGTGTTA
>JBKACM010000325.1:0-2511 GCA_046269335.1 Alphaproteobacteria bacterium
ATCAGTTGGACCGACTTGTCAATCTCGGATCGTATGAACTGCCGCATGGAGGCCCCCTATTCCAGCGCGATGGTGTAATTCTCGATCACCGTATTGGCGAGCAGGGTCCGGCACATCCGATCCACCATGTCCAGGGCCCTGGCGCTGTCGGTTTCGGCGAGTTCGATTTCGATGAATTTCCCCTGGCGGACCTCGTTCACGCCGCCAAATCCCAGCGAGGCCAGTGCATGCTCCACCGCCTTGCCCTGGGGATCGAGGACGCCATTCTTCAACGTGACGTGAACCTTGGCTCTCACGGCATGAACTCCTTGATTTTCATCCCTCTGCCCGAGCGGACGCGGGGTTTCAATACCGGCCGTCACGGCAGAAACCGACCCAACGGGACCGTTCCTTCGCCGGCCGGTATCACTGCATCGTGGCGGGACCCTTCATGTCCCTGGGGCCACCTTCCGGCAAAATGCCGAGCCGTCTGGCCACCTCCTGATAGGCTTCCTCGACGTTGCCGAGATCGCGACGGAACCGGTCCTTGTCCATCTTCTCGTTGGTCTTCATGTCCCACAGGCGGCAGTTGTCGGGGGACAACTCGTCGGCGAGCACGATCTGGACGTCACCGCCGTCGTGATACAGGCGACCGAATTCGAGTTTGAAGTCCACGAGGCGGATCCCAATTCCCAGGAACAGACCGCTCAGGAAGTCGTTGACCCGCAGGCTCAGATTCATGACCTCATCCAACTCCTGGATAGTGGCCCATCCGAACGCGGTAACATGCTCCTCCGACACCAGGGGATCGTTGAGATCGTCGTGCTTGTAGTAGTACTCGACCACCGAGCGGGGCAGTGGCGTTCCCTCCGGAATGCTGAAACGCTGCGACAACGAACCCGCGGCAACGTTGCGTACCACCACCTCCACCGGAATGATTTCCACCTCGCGCACAAGCTGCTCCCGCATGTTGAGACGGCGCACGAAGTGGGTGGGAATTCCGATTTCCTGCAAACGCAACATCAGATATTCGGAGATGCGGTTGTTGAGTACGCCCTTGCCGGTGATCGTACCTTTTTTCTTGTTGTTGAACGCCGTGGCGTCGTCCTTGAAGTACTGGACCAGGGTTCCAGGCTCCGGGCCCTCGAACAGCACCTTGGCCTTGCCTTCATAGATCTGTCTGCGTCGCGCCATAATCACATTCCCGTGGGTGGAGCGTATTGCAACGCCGGACGATCCCGACCGTCGCCTGTCGTCCCGGCCAACCCCACCGATAGGCTACCATATAGCAGGCCTCACCCCTTACTACAACGCTGCCAAACGAGGCCAAGCCTCGCCTTGACAAACGACATGGTTCCGTGTGCTCTACCCGCGCCGGCCGCAATCGGGACGGACCGGCTGGCGGTGGTGGGCTTTGCGAGGGATCGTCATGCATCGATACAGGACCCATACCTGTGGTGAACTTCGGGCCGCGGACGCGGGAAAGACGGTACGGCTGTCGGGCTGGGTTCATCGCAAGCGCGATCATGGCAATCTGCTGTTCATTGATCTTCGGGACCATTACGGCCTGACCCAGGCGGTGCTGGAGGTTTCCAGCACCGTGTTTCCGATCCTGGAAGGGGCGAGGCCCGAGAGCGTCCTGTGTCTGACCGGTGAGGTGGTGGCCCGCTCGGCCGACACCGTCAATCCGAAGTTGCCCACCGGAGAGGTCGAGATGAGGGTCTCGACGGCGGAAGTGCTGTCCACCGCCGACGTGCTGCCGATTCTGGTTCACGGTGACCAGGAGTTTCCGGAGGAATTGCGCCTTCGCTACCGGTTCCTGGATCTCCGGCGGGAGAAACTTCACCGCAATATCGTCCTGCGCAGCCAGGTCATCAACAGCCTGCGCCGCCGGATGATCGAGGGCGGCTTCATGGAGTTCCAGACACCGATCCTGACCGCTTCCAGTCCGGAAGGGGCACGGGATTACCTGGTACCCAGCCGACTGCATCCCGGCAAGTTCTATGCCCTGCCGCAGGCTCCGCAGCAGTTCAAGCAGTTGCTGATGGTGGCGGGTTTCGACCGCTACTTCCAGATAGCCCCCTGTTTCCGGGACGAGGATGCCCGCGCCGACCGTTCGCCGGGGGAGTTCTATCAACTCGACTTCGAGATGAGTTTCGTCACCCAGGAAGACGTCTTCGCCGCCATCGAGCCGGTGCTGGCCGGCGTGTTCGAGGAATTCGCCGACGGCCGCACCGTGACGAAACCGCCGTTCCCGCGCATTCCCTATGATGAGTCCATGCTTCGCTACGGCAGCGACAAGCCCGACCTGCGCAATCCGCTTCTGATTGCCGACGTGACCGAGGCCTTTCGGGGGTCGAGTTTCGGCATTTTCGCCCGTGCCGTCGAAAAGGGTTCGGTCGTGCGCGCCATCCCCGCCCCCGGTGCCGCCGATCGCCCTCGGAGCTGGTTCGACAAACTCAACGACTGGGCACGGGAGTCCGGCGCGGCCGGCCTGGGTTATATCACGTTCTCGGAAAATCAGGCCAAGGG
>JBKACM010000326.1:0-2489 GCA_046269335.1 Alphaproteobacteria bacterium
TGTGTTTGGTCTCAGGGTTCATCAACTTACTCATTCGGGGTCTGAACAGATCGAGATTTTTTTTTCGTCGGTTGGGGGGATTCGAAATGAGTTGGAGATTGGGGGCTTACGCCCGAAGGGTGATTGCCGGCAAACGCCGGCTGCCCCCCCGTGTTGTTCGTCGTGGTTTTGAGCGTTTTCGTGATCGTCAGGTTCGTCGCCTCGGCGACCAGGCTTATGACCGTGTTCTGCGGGCCCATGCTCTCGGTCAGCGTTTAGGGTTCCGCAGTCCTCAGCCTCTACCCATCGGTCTCGTACATTGGGTTGCTAGGGATGAGGGTAGAAATCGTTACTTGGAGCGACGCGGACAGGAGCTCCTCCCTTATGATCTTCGTCAGCGTGATGCCTACAACATGTTCCTACGCGGCAACATCATGCAGGAGCAACAGTGGACCGGTGACTTCACCGAGTAAAATTTTTTTTCAAATGTCGCGCCTTCGCAACGGCCTCTTCACCTTACAGGTCAGCTCGGAAGAGCAACTACGAGTGTTGGACCCGGGCCTATGGCCTCATGTGCGGTACGCCGTCTGGCAACTTGAGATGGCACCCACCACTGGTCAGCTCCACTATCAAGGGTATGTTGAGTTCGACACTACAATGTCCCTGTCCACTCTCCAGCAGCTTGATGGACTTGAGGGAGCCCACTGGGAGTCCCGTCGTGGTACTGCGGAGCAGGCGTCCGATTATTGTGAAAAAGAGGAGACGCGCGTGGATGGCCCCTGGCATTTTGGGGTCAGGAGCAGTCAGGGGAAGCGCAGCGACCTGGCACGAGTAGCGGAGCGTATTCGCGCGGGAGATTCATTAGTTCGTATTGCGGAAGATGATCCCGGCACTGTTATTCGCTACCAACGAGGTTTTTCGTGGTACGCGTCTCTACATGCACGACAGCGAAACTGGCCGATGGAGATCCTAGTCCTTGTTGGACCTTCGGGATGCGGCAAAAGTAGGCGCGCCATGGAAGACTATCCCGGCGCATACTGGAAACCGCCCGGCCAATGGTGGCCAGGATACCAAGGAGAAGAGACAGTAGTCCTTGACGAGTTCTACGGGTCCTCGATGCCCTTTGGGGAACTCCTTCGTCTGTGTGACCGTTACCCTCTGACCGTGGAAACGAAAGGTGGACACTGTGCCTTTACCTCTAAGCGCTTGGTTTTTACTTCCAACCAGCACCCAAAGGACTGGTATAATGCAGAGAAGACACACCAGGGCCCCTGGGACCAGAACCCTCTGCACCGTCGTCTTACACAGTTCGGTCAAATAGTGGAAATGGGTCCACTCCCTCAGCGTCTCGACTATGGTGCCCCACAGGATGACAACCCTTTCCATATTAACGAAATTGATGCTAGTATTGGGAATTTTGAGTTTGATCTACAGGGGTTATTCTCTGAGTAAACATCTGTGTTTGTGTTTATTGTCGCGTTGACTGATAGCAGTGCGCTCTGCGCTTTTACTAGGTGCTCGATACCTCTATCCGTACGTCAGGAGGAAGGTATACACTGGAATCAAAGGGTTGCTGGGATCAGGAACCTTTGTCGGAAAAAAAAATCTCGATCTGTTCAGACCCCGAATGAGTAAGTTGATGAACCCTGAGACCAAACACACGCTCAGTGCTGTTTACTCCAATGCCCGTGGAGGTTTTCGCTATCGCCCTAAATCAAGGTACAGGTTTTAAGCGTCCTCGCGTCTCTGTTCGCCGAGCTGGAATGTTCGGCGCTTATGATTTTCTTCGTGATCGCTCACGTGTGCGTGCTCGTGCTGCTATTCGTGGTGCTCGCAGGCTTCGTCGTCGTCGCTACAACTATCCGTCGCTGCAAGCTGAGCCCAAGTTTTATGACACGTTTCTTGTTGGTACCAATATGCCCAGCAACACTACAATGGCAACCCTGTCCATGAACCCCTCTGCCAGTGCTTTGATCAGCACCCCCGTCGTTGGTGATTCCGAGCAGAACCGCGACGGAAAGAAGATTATTATCACTCAAGTTGAGGTCAAGGGTGTTGTGCATCAGCCCTCTCAGGTCAATCAAACCGCCCCTGATTATGGTCAATTCGCTTGGGTTGCCCTGGTTTTGGACACTCAAACCAATGGCGCTGCGTGCTCCTCTGCTGATGTCTTCAAAAACAACGGTGCTGGGGTAGAAGTATGTCAGCCCTTCCGTAACCTCCTATTTGGCGGCCGCTTTCGTATCCTCAAGATGAAGAAGTTTACCTTCAACAATGCTGTCCTTACCTACGATGGCACCAATCTGGAACAGCAAGGGATTACTCGTCCCTTCAAGATGTACAAGAAGCTCCGTCTTCCTGTCAACTTCAACGCTGGTACTACAGCCGATGTGGCCAACGTCATTGACAATTCGCTCCATATCATGGCTTGGAGCTCTCTTGGTACTGCATACCTGGGCTATAATGCCCGCACACAAACAAAAACAATTACTCAAACACCTACAAATACT
>JBKACM010000327.1:0-2480 GCA_046269335.1 Alphaproteobacteria bacterium
GCAGTGCTTTTCCGAAATCATCGCTCCGCCCCGCCGCAGGCCCCGGCAGCCGGCCCGGTCGATCAGTTCCCACGCCCGCGCGCCGTCCGGATTGGCGAAGGTCGAACCGCCGGTGCGGCTGCCCAGGGGTTGGCTCTCGGCGCGGGCGGTGCGGATCTCCCGCATTCTGGTGTCGATGACGGTGGTATCGGTGGGAGTCCCGCGCAGGGTGGCCCTGGTGAAAACCCAGTCTCCGGGGACGGAGCAGTGACGGTAGGCAAGTCCCATGTCCTCGGGAGCCAGTACATGGAGAGTGCCGCTCCGGTCCACCGCTTCGGCCGAGACGAGAACGTCCTTCATTTCGCGGCCATAGGCACCGGCGTTCATGCGCAGGGCCCCGCCGATGGAGCCTGGGATGCCGGAGAGAAACTCAAGTCCGCCCAATCCGGCGGTGCGAGCCGCCTGGGCGACGGCCAGGTCCTGGGCTCCGGCTTCGCAGACGATGGCTTCCCCGGATATCGCCAGGTTCGCGAATTCACGGCCGAGGCGGATCACTACGCCGGAGATGCCACCGTCCCGGATCAGCAGATTGGAAGCGGCTCCGATCACCGTCAGGGGGATATCGGTGGGAGTGGCGGCCAGGAAGGCGCAGAGGTCATCCCGGTCGGCCGGGCGGAACAACGCCTCCGCCGGTCCGCCGACGCCAAACCAGGTCGAACCGGCCAGCAGAGCCTCGGCCATGAGCGTACCGCGTACCGCCGGCAGACGTTCCATCAGAGTCCGGGTCACGGGTATCGCCGCAGCCGCCGTCATGATCCCGGTCCCCTCGACCCGGAGGCGAGCTTCTCCAACTCGGCGGGCAGCGCGTTGGCCCAGGTGGTGATGCTGCCGGCACCGAGACAGACGACGAAGTCACCGGGGCGGGTCATCTCCTTCACCAGGGCGGGCAGGGCGTCTTCTCCGGAGAGGGGCACGGCATGACGATGCCCATGGGCCCGGAGGCCATCGACCAGCGCTTCCCGATGGACACCTTCCAGGGGAGTTTCGCCGGCCGGATAGACCTCGGAGACGATCACCGTGTCCGCGTCGTTGAAGCAGGTGCAGAATTCCTCGAACAGATCCCGGAGGCGCGAGTAGCGATGGGGCTGCACCACGGCGACCACATTGCCGGAACAGGCGCTGCGGGCTGCCTTCAGCACGGCGGCGATCTCCACCGGATGGTGTCCGTAATCGTCGATGACCGTGACGCCTCCGACTTCCCCGGTCCGGGTAAAGCGGCGCTTGACCCCGGAAAACGAGGCCAGGGCGGTGGCGATCGTCGTATCCTTCAGACCCAGTTCCACGCCGACGGCGATGGCGGCCAGGGCGTTCTGAACGTTGTGACGTCCGTACATGGGCATTCTCAGTCCGGGCAGGGTCCGGCTCTTGCCACTGACCCGGTCGGTAACGATGACGTCGAAGGTGGCACCTCCGGCGTTCAGTTCCACGTTGACCCCGCGTACATCGGCCTGGGGGTTGAGACCATAGGTGACGATCCTGCGGTCCGTCAGGCGGGCGATCAGGGCCTGTACCTCGGGGTGATCGATGCACAGGATGGCGAAGCCATAGAAGGGGATGTTCTGGACGAAGGTGTGGAAGGCCTCGCGCACCTTGTCGAAGGTGCCGTAGTGGTCCAGATGTTCCGGATCGATATTGGTGACGATGGCGATGGTGGCCGGCAGCTTGGTAATGGTACCGTCGGACTCGTCGGCCTCCACCGTCATCCATTCTCCGGCACCGAGCCTGGCGTTGGTACCGTAGGCGTTGATGATACCGCCGTTGATCACGGTGGCGTCGCGTCCGTCGGCATCCAGGAGGGCCGCGACCATGGAAGTGGTGGTGGTCTTGCCGTGGGTACCGGCGACGGCGATGGACCATTTGAGACGCATCAGTTCGCCCAGCATCTCGGCCCGGCGCACCACCGGCAGCAGACGGGCGCGGGCGGCGGCAATCTCCGGGTTCTCGATCCTGATGGCCGAGGACACCACCACCACCTTGGCCGAGCCCAGATTTTCAGCCCGATGGCCAATGGCGACCGGTATGCCCAGGGCGCGAAGCCGCTTGACATTGGCATTGTCGCTGACATCGCTGCCCTGGACCGAGTAGCCGAGATTGTGCAGAATCTCGGCAATTCCGCTCATGCCGATGCCGCCGATGCCGACGATGTGCAAGGTCCCAATGTCCAGCGGCAACGTGCGCATCACGCGGCCTCCCTGTGATTGTGGTCGGTGACGGTGTACGGGGCCAGTTCCGCTACGATATCGGCCAGTCTGGCGGCGGCATCGGGCTGCCCCGCGTCGCGGGCGCAGGCGGCAGCCTTCTCCAGATCCGAGGGGGTTTCCAGAAGAGACTGGATCTTTGCCGCCAGGGTGTTCACGGTGAACGCCTCCTGGGGCATGATCCACGCGGCCCCGGATTCCGCGATCGCCCGGGCGTTGGCCGTCTGGTGGTCGTCGGTGGCG
>JBKACM010000328.1:0-2466 GCA_046269335.1 Alphaproteobacteria bacterium
ATGTTGGTGACCAGCCTGTCGATGCCCTCGGCGTAGTAGATCTCGGCCCCGATGGAGAGGGGAAAGAACTGGCCAGCGGTGTGCTCATAGGAGTGGGACAGCGGCAGGAACGACAGGAATACCTCGTCGGAAAGGCCGAATTCCGACAGCACGTCGTAGGCACCCCGACAGTTGTGCAGGATGTTGCCGTGACTGAGCCTCACCCCCTTGGGCAGGCCTCCGGTTCCCGAGGTGTAGATGATGCAGGCGGTGTCCTCGCGCCCACCCGGACACGGCGCGGGGGGCGAGTCCAGGGCCGCGCCTCGTGCCAGCAATTCGGACCACGGGAGGCTGCCGTCCGGTCCCCCGGAATCGATGGCGACAACCAGAGGAGGAACCTCGGCCCGCCCTGCCGCCTGTAGCAGGCGACTTGCCAGGGGCCGGACAGAGGCGATCGCCACCTTCGGCGTAGCATCGTTCAGCAGGTGAAGATGGTCGGCGACGGTGTTGGTGGTATAGCCCGGTACCGTGATGGCCCCCACGGTCAGGATGGCGATGTCGGCGATCAGCCATTCCGGCCGGTTCTCCGACACCAGCAGGACGCGATCTCCGGCCTCCACGCCTACCGCCGTCAAACCCCGCGCCAGCGCCCGCACCGCCGCAGCCACCTCCCGCCCGGACAAGGGTTGGTACCAGCCGTCCCGCTTCGACCATAGCAGTGGGGCCTCGCCGATGCGCTCCGCCTGTTCGAAGAACATGGCGGCCAGATTGTTCGTCCCGGCATAGTCCACAGGTCGTCTGGTCCCGCTGCCCATGATGCAGGCCCCCCCTCTTCAAGCATGGGTTCAAAGGGTAGGTTGATGGTGAACAATTTGCAATCCTGGAGGTGCCGTGTTAAGGCTCTGGCCGCAATCGTTTTTTGTTTCCAGAGGTCACTCGGGTCGGTCGTCAACGTGCGTCGCCTCCTGCACCGTCTTGTCCACTCCGCCGGCGTGCTCCTGGTGATGTCGTTCGTCCTATACGGTCTGATCGGGCTGATGCCCGGGGACCCGGTGGAACTTCTGGTCGCTTCCAATCCTCACGTAACTCCGGAGGACGTCGCCCGGCTGCGGCACCTTCACGGTCTGGATCAACCCCTGACCACCCGCTACCTGTCATGGCTGGGTCGGGTGCTGGGTGGAGATTTCGGCACCTCCCGGTTGTCGACCGGGCCGGTGACCGGGGTTCTTCCGACGCCTCTGCTCAACACGTTGGTATTGATGGGCACCAGCCTGGTTCTGACCCTGCTCGTAGCCTTGCCGATGGGGGTTGCGGCGGCCTTGAAGCCCCATTCGATGCTGGACCGGGCCGTTGGCCTGCTCGCCTTTGCCGGCATCTCGGTCCCGGTGTTCTGGCTTGGGCTGATGCTGATCGCGCTGTTCGCCGTGATCTTGGGCTGGCTGCCGGCCGGTGGCGTCGCCACTATCGGCGAGGGTGGCATCGCAGACCGCCTCCGTCACCTGATACTGCCGGTTGCTACTTTGACTCTCGCCGGCATCGGCCAGCATAGCCGCTACATGCGGGCGGCAATGATCGAGGCCTTGCGTCAGGATCACATCCGCACGGCGAGGGCCAAGGGGGCCAGTCGCTCCCGGATCGTCCTGGGTCACGCCCTGCGCAATGCCATGATCCCGGTGGTGACGGTACTGGCCCACGATTTCGGAACCCTGTTCTCGGGAGCCCTGATCACCGAGACGGTGTTCGCCTATCCGGGCATGGGTCGCCTGATTTATGATGCCATCCAGGGCAACGATTACGATCTGGCCCTGGCCGCTCTGCTGCTGTCCACCCTGATGACCTTGGCGGGCAATGCCCTGGCCGATGCCGCCTGTCTGTGGCTCGACCCGAGGATACGCCTCCGATGAAACACCGCGCACCCGATGAATCCCAAAACCCCCTTCGGCGGCAGTGGCGGCGTTTTACCGATCACCGGCCAGCGGTGCTTGGCCTGGCCGTGTTGGTATTGTTCGGGGCCATGGCCATGGCGGCACCGGTCCTCGGCATCTGGCTGGGTGGAGATGCCATCTCGGTGGATCTTCTGAACCGCCTGGCGTCGCCGTCCGGGGATCACCCATTGGGAACCGACGAACTGGGGCGGGACGTTCTGGTGCGACTGCTGCACGGTGGAAGAGCCTCGCTTGGAGTCGGCCTGGCCACGGCGGCGATGGCGGCCGTGATCGGCACCACCATCGGTCTGGTGGCCGGGTCCCTGGGGGGGAGGGTGGATGCCGCTCTGATGCGGCTTACCGACGGCATCATCGCCCTGCCGTTGCTGCCGCTCCTGATCGTGCTGGCCGCCGTCGATCCGACCCGGATGGGCCTGTCCCCCGAGCTGTTGCGGACCGAGGGTGCCGGTCTTGTCCGCATCATCGTCATCGTCGCCCTGGTCGGATGGACTACGGTGGCCAGACTGGTGCGGGGCTTCGTGATTTCTTTGCAGCCAAGGCT
>JBKACM010000329.1:0-2454 GCA_046269335.1 Alphaproteobacteria bacterium
GTATCAAAGACTGCTCATGGCGGAGATGGAGCGGTGCATCGAGGACTGGTGGCGGTATCTCCCCACCCTGCAATCCGGGGGGGCGGTCCCGGAAAAGTTCGAGTGGCTGCGTTATGTGCTCTGCACCCGGGACGGGCAGGCCATCCTGGCGGCAAAAAGCCATGGCCCCCAGGCGTTGCCCCGCCCCCCCCGGGAGCAGTTCGACCGACTCATGGCCCTCTGCGAGGAGGGTCTGGCGGGAGGGTAGGAGGTGACAATGCAGAACCTGGTATTCGCACGATTGACCAAGGTGGACGAGTCCCGGCAGGAGGTCTGGGGCCGGGTGGCAGACGAGGCGCCGGACCGGAAGAATGAGATCCTCGATTACGAAAGTTCCAAGCCCCATTTCCTGGCCTGGTCCGAAGAATTCCGGAAAGCCACGGAGGGCAAATCTTTAGGCAACCTGCGGGTCATGCACCAGCGCCTCGCCGCCGGCATCGTCACTGACCTGTGGTTCGACGACGTGGCGAAAACCATCGACGTCGTGGCCCAGGTGATTGACCCCGGGGAGTGGCAGAAGGTCCTGGCGGGCGTTTACACCGGCCTGTCGGTGGGGGGGGACTATGGCCGCAAATGGCGGGAGGGGAAGTACATGCGCTACACCGCCATCCCCAATGAGATATCCCTGGTGGATAATCCGGCCATCCCCTCGGCCCGCTTCACCTTGGTGAAAATGGACGGCTCCGAGGAGGAGCGGCAGTTTGCCGAGCCCGAGGTGGGGGAGGCGGCCCCGGCGGCGAGGGAGAGTCTCCAGAAAGGGCTGTACGAAGTGGGCCGCCTGGCCGGGGTCTTGGAAGACCTCAACCGCATTCGCCAGGATTTGGAATTTGAGGCCCGGCAGGAAGAAGACGGTTCGCCGACGCCGGCCAAGCTGCAGGAGTTGCTGGCCGGCCTGGTGGAGATCCTGAAAGAGGTCGTGGCGGAGGAAACGGCAGAGCTGCTCGCCGGAGCGGAGCAGCGTTTACCGGTGGCCGAGGCGGGCATTAGCCTGTCGAAGGCGATATACGACTATACGGCGGCCCTGGAGGCCACCGGCCCAGGAGGGGAGAGTATGGGAGCGGACAAAAACGCAAGCGACGTGTTGGCAAAGCTGGCCGAAACGGAAGGGAGTCTGGCCAAACTCATGGCCGACAACCAGACCCTGGTGGAAAAATTGGAGAAACTGGCGGAGGCCAACGCCGACCTGACGGCCAGGCTGGAGAAGCTGGAAGCCCAGCCGGCCCCGGCCCAGGCCGCGCTCAAGGCCGTGGACAAAGGGGAGGACGTGGACGCAGCCCCGCTGGCCAAGTCCAATGACCCCCTGACCGTGATGAAAACGGCCCAGAGCCAGCCCATATCTGTGATCGGGAGGTAGGAACGATGAAAATCAGCAACGAAGTTTTGGCGCAGATCAAAGACGCCTTAGCCAACGCCGATCCGGAACTGGCCAAGGCCTGGACCCAGGCGGGAACGGCCACCTCCGGCCTTACCAGCTATGATCTGGAGGCGCCGGCCAAGACGCTCTATCCGGTCCTGACGCCGCTCCGGAATGAGATTCCCCGGATGGGGGGCGGCACCGGCACCCAGGCCAACTGGCGGGCCGTGACCGCGATTAACATCAACAAACTGGCCGCCGGGGTGGGCGAGGGCAACCGGGGCGGCCTCATGGCCACCACGGTGGCCGACTATCTGGCGGCCTATCGCACCCTGGGCCTGGAAGATTATGTCACTCTCCAGGCGCAACTGTCCGGGGCGGGCTTCGAGGACGTGCGGGCCCGGGCCGGACTGGGCCTCCTTCAGTCATTGATGATCATGGAGGAGCTCTATCTCCTGGGCGGGAACGGCGCGGCCGTGGCTTTGGGCACTACCCCCACCCCCACTCTGGCGGACGTGGGTACCGGCGGCACCTTCAAGGCCAAAACCAAGTACGTGGTGCACTGCGTGGCCCTGACCCTGGAGGGCTATTACACCGCCTCCGTGGCAGGCGGAGTGCGGGCGGCCATCACCCGGACCAACGCCGACGCCAGCACCGACACCTACGGCGGCGGCAGCGCCCAAAAGTCGGCGGCGGCGGACGTGACCACCGCGGACGACGGCAACGCCACCCACAGCATCAAGGCCAGTGTCGTCCCGGTCACCGGGGCGGTGGCCTATGCCTGGTTCTGGGGGGAGGACGGCCAGGCTGTTAAACTCGGGGCCATCACCACCATCAACAGCGTGCTCCTCACCGCTCCGGTGGCCGCCGGCACCCAGCTCATCGGAGACCTGCCGGCCAGCGACAACAGCAAAAATGCCCTGGTCTTCGACGGCCTGCTCTACCAGATATGGAAGAGCGGCTCCAATGGCTACGTGGCCACGCAGGCCACCGGCACCCCGGGGACGGGCACGCCCCTCACCGCAGACACCAAGGGCGGCATCATGGAAATCGACGCGGCC
>JBKACM010000330.1:0-2439 GCA_046269335.1 Alphaproteobacteria bacterium
GGAGTCGGCCAAAAAGTCGGTGCCGGAACTCCCCTCCGAGATGCAGGCGCGGCTGGTGAAGGATTTCGGGGTGACGTCCTACCAGGCAAGCGTGTTGGCCTGTGACCGGGTGCTCTGCGGGTACTATGAAAAGGCAGCCGCCCAAACAAAGAACAAGGCGGCGGTGGCCAACTGGATCCTGAACGACTTTCTGTCCACCCAGCCGGATCCGGCGACGACACCGGTGAAGCCGGAATACTTTGCGGAGCGGGAAGATCAACAGTGCCCAGGGAAAGAAGGTTTTTGCCGAGTTGGTGGTGAATCCCTCCTCTCCCCACGAAATCGTGAAAAAGCTGGGGCTGGAACAGATTTCCGACACCGGAGCGTTGGCGGCGATGTGCGACGAGGCAATCGCGGCCAATCCGCGCAGCGTGGAGGACTACAAGGCCGGCAAGATGAACGCGATCAACGCGCTCAAGGGATTCGTGATGAAGAAGAGCCAGGGCAAAGCCAATCCGGTGCAAATTGATGAAATCCTAAAGCAGAAAATGGGAGGATGACGTCGGTTGGCGGAAGGCAGAAAGCGGGAGGTGGAACGAGGCCCGAAAACCGAACATTTTTCGCCTCCTGCCTGACCCCTGCCCCGACCTGCAGCCTTCGGCTGCCGGTGTGATTGCTTCCCGCTAAATTCTGGGCGAACTTTCCCAAGGCCATGATTTCCAACGAAGCCTACGTGCTGGAGTTGCTCCAAAACTCGGGCGCGGTTTCACCGGAGGACCTGGCGGCCTGTCACCAGGAAGCGGCCACCAACGGCCACTCCCCGCTTGAGGCGGTGGTAAAAAAGGGTCTGCTGTCCGAGGAGCAGATTCTTGCCTTCGTCGCCAAGGATTGCGGCATGGAGTTCCAGGCTTCCGTGGATCAGGTGGAGGAAGATTTGCTGGGGTCGATTCAGCCCGCGGAGGTCCGGCGGTATCATGCCATGCCCCTGCGCCGCCTGCCCTCGGGGATCCGGGTGGCCATTCCAGACCCGCTGGATTTTGAGACTCTCGACGCTTTGCGTTATCTGCTGAAAGCCGACCTCGAACCGGTGGTGGTGCCGAGGAGCAAAATTGACGAAGCCATCCAGCGGTACCTCGGTAAAACGGACGAATCGCTGCAG
The DNA here is from genome assembly GCA_046269335.1 of Alphaproteobacteria bacterium. Classification (GTDB taxonomy): domain Bacteria; phylum Pseudomonadota; class Alphaproteobacteria; order Rhodospirillales; family Rhodospirillaceae; genus JADFXL01. The sequence continues at coordinate 1,139 of JBKACM010000330.1, forward strand.
ACCCTGATGGCGAACCTCGGTTCCGGGGAGTTGGAGGTGAAAACCGCGGCCTCGGCGGGGGGCGAGGAGGAAGTCGCGGAGGGCGACGCCCCGATCATTCGGATGGTCTACGGCATGATCCTGGAGGCGCACCGGCTGCGGGCCAGCGACATTCATCTGGAGCCCCTCGAGAAGCGGCTCCGCCTCCGGTACCGGATCGACGGCAACCTCCAGGAAATGCGGGATCCGCCGAAACGGCTCCAGTCCAGCATCGTCAGCCGGATCAAGATCATGTCCAACATCAGCATTGCCGAGAAACGCCTCCCCCAGGACGGCCGCATCGCCCTGGCCACCGCCGACGGCCCCACCCTTGATTTGCGCGTCTCCACCGTGCCGACGATCCACGGCGAATCCGTGGTCATGCGAATCCTCGACAAAAAGAGCCTGCTCCTCGGCCTGCCGGAGCTGGGTTTCTTCGCGGACGACCAGGCCGCGATGGAGCGGGTCATCAATTTGGCTGACGGGATCTTTCTCGTCACGGGCCCGACCGGGTCGGGAAAATCCACCACCCTCTACGCGTGCCTGAACACGATCAACAAGCCGGACCGCAAGCTCATCACGGTGGAGGATCCCGTGGAATACCAGCTGCCCGGCGTGAACCAGGTGGCGGTGAACGCGGAGATCGGCATGACCTTCGCGGCCGCCCTGCGCTCCATGCTCCGGCAGGCGCCGAACATCATCATGGTGGGCGAGATCCGGGACGTGGAAACCGCCTCGATCGCCATCAACGCCTCCCTGACCGGACACCTGGTGTTTTCCACCCTGCACACCAACGACGCCCCGAGCGCCATCACCCGTCTGGTGGACATGGGGGTAAAGCCGTTCCTGGTTTCCTCTTCGATCCGGGCGGTGCTGGCGCAGCGGCTGGTGCGAAAAATCTGCCCGGACTGCCGCACGTCTTACCAACCGACCGAACTGGAGTTGCAGGCCCTCAACCTGACCGCCGCGGAGGCGGCCAAGGCCAACTTTGCCAAGGGCCGCGGCTGCGACCGTTGCCGGGGCACGGGCTACCGGGGACGGGCCGGCATTTTTGAAATCTTCACGGTGGACGACGAAATCCGCCACCTCATCAACGAAAACGCCCCGGTCTCGAAAATCCGGCAACGGGCGCGGGATCTCGGGATGCGCACGCTGCGGGAGGACGGCATCCGCAAGGTGGTGGCGGGGCTGACCACGCCGGAGGAGGTCATCTCCGCGACGATGACCGACAAGGATTGACCATGGACGCCCGGTTTCTCCTCCCCTTCCTGCAGGAGCAGAAC
>JBKACM010000032.1:0-15340 GCA_046269335.1 Alphaproteobacteria bacterium
CCTATACAGACAGCGCCACAGCCGGGTCCGGCACGGCCGCGACCTGGACCGCGCACAGCTTCCAGCGCCCGACCTTAGCTTCCACCAATGCTACCGTGACGACCACGAATGCCGCCACGGTCTATATTGCGAACAGCCCGCTCGCAGGCACAAACGAAACCTTGACCAATGCGTGGTCGCTCTGGGTCGATGACGGTCACGTCCGGCTCGACGGCAATCTCCTGGTGCAGTCCAGTCTCCTTGCCACGATCAATAAATATAGCCTCGCGGCGAGCGTCAGCGGGAACGCCCTCACGATTGCCCTGAAAGATTATGCCGGGAACGACGCCAGCGCCAGCACGCCGATCACGTTCAAGTTCAGGAGCGCCACCGCCACGACGCCGACGTATACGATTGGGTCCGTGACGGGCGCACTCAGTACCGTCGTCTCCAGCGGGTCCACCCTGGGCACGGTCAGCGCCGTGCCGAACCGGCTCCATGTCGGCGTCCTCCTGACCGGCTCCACCGTCGAACTCTGCTACTGGCACGCAAAAACGACCACCGGCATTGTCTCGTACCGCGACGATGAACTGATTACCACCACCGCCGAAGGCGGGGCTGGTGCCGCTGACAGCGCCGGGGTCATGTACAGCACCACGGCCCGATCTGGAGTGCCGTGGGTCTATCTGGGCTATATCGAATCGACGCAGGGCACGGCCGGGACCTGGGCCACGAACCCGAGCAAGATCCAGAGCGATAGCTCGCGCCGACCGGGACAGGTCCTGAACGTGTGGCATACGGCTGATGCGGCCCTTGCCACCGGCTCCACTGCCATTCCGTCTGATAACACGATCCCGCAACAGAGTTCGGAAGGGACGCAGTTCATGTCCTTGGCTGTGACCCCGTCCAGCGCCATCAACCGGCTCTGGATCGCGCACCGGGGCATGTACGGGTCCTCGACCGCCAACACGCGTCTGACCTTGGCCCTGTTCCAGGACGCGACGGCTGACGCCCTCACCGCTACGAACCATGTCATTGACAGCGCCAACGTCGCGTCCAACGCCGACCTCTACTACGAGATGATTGCCGGGACGACCAGCAGCACGACGTTCAAGATCAAGGCGGGCACGACGGGAGGCGCAACGGTTTCCTTCAACGGCGAGGCAGGCAACGCCCTGTTCAATAGCACGGTCCATTCCCATATCCGAATCGAGGAGATCTTTGTATGAACGCCGTCGTTGTGCGACGCAAGAGTGACGGGGGCTTGATCTGTTTCGGCCCTGAGAACGGCATGTACGAGCCGGTCGTTGATCCTGCCACCATGACGGTGGCGTCTGAACCGTACGACACCGTGAAGAGCGAATGGAAAGCATCTCAGCCGAGTGTGGTCGACCGGGTGGCCGCGAAAGAAACACTCAAGAATGCGAGGACTCTTGCCGACCTTATCGCCGCGTTGCAAACCCTCCTATAACGTGCGCCTGGCCAGGCCGGATGAAGGGCCCGTGGTCCAGCGGCTGGTCGCGCAGGGAGGGGGGCCTGACTGGGACTGGCTGGACTGGTCCCAGATCTACCCCTACTGGTTAATTGGCGAAGTGAATGGTGAACCTGGAGGGACGATCCAGTTGACGTACGGAAAACCATTCGCCCGCATGGAGATGTTGTATATCAACCCATCACTCCCCAAAAGAGTCCGTGGGAAGCTCGCAGTGTCTCTCGGATATGCCGGGATTGCAGCGTGCAAGTCTCGCGGGGCCTCAGCGGTCCTCTCTATGTTTTCAGCGTCTCACCCATCTTGGGCGATGGTAGCCATGAACCGTGGATGGGTGCCTACGGATGAAGGGATCATTTTAATTAAGAGGGCATAACCATGTCGAACGTCGGGAAAGATGTCGGGAAAATGTTTACCCGTATGTTCAAGCCAGGCTACCAAGGCCAGCAAGAATCATACGTGCAGTTGGCGGCTCCATCAGAAAAGGAACTTGAGTACCTCCGCCAATACGAGGAATTGTCCAAGCAACTGAATAGCCTCCCGAATACAATGGCCTTATCTGGCCAAGATAAGGCACTCCTCGACCAAGCCTTCGCATCAGGCCAAGCTAATCTGCGTCGGCAGGGACAGATCTATGGGCAAGATTTAGCGGGGACTCGCGGGCTGAATACGAGCGACACGCCCGTCTCGGACAGTGTATTGCGTGAATTGCTCCCGGCACAAGCGCAAATGGAGAGCGACAAGGCCAGTTCGGAAATGGGACTTGGGCTACAACTGCGAGGGCTAGAAGCGCAGAAGCTGAATGCACTCATCAATGCCAATATGAATCTTGCAAACCGCGAGCAACAAGACCGATATACCACTGCGAAGCATTATGGGAATTTCCAGCAAACGGCCAATGCGAACGGAATGCAGAACGCCTCGCAATTCTTTGGCTCGGTAGGGCAAGGGCTTGGCTTAATTGGATCTATCGGGTCCGTGTTTACTGGTGGCGGGGCTGGAGCGGCGTTGGGGGCGGCAAGCGCAGGGACTGGGCTTGGGTTATCACCTCAAAGCCAGGGGCGACTCAATACCGGGGTCCCTAATGACCCGTTCAAAATGCCGTCATGGATGAACCAATACCGATGATTACCGGCGCTGATCTGGCGGGCCATACGGACGAGGCTGGGCGATATAAGAGTTTATGTCGTTCCACCCTGGCCCCCAGGCCCCATACGGGCCAAACGCGTCAGGGTGGCCGAATGAATGGGTGGGGGCCGGAGCAGGCGCATAGCCTGCTCTACCGGGAGAGATCTGTAGACATTGGCGTAAAAATTCCTGCCGAAGATCGGCCCCCATCCCGTAGGCCTCAGCGGTGCGTTGGCACGCTGCCAGATTCTGTTCCGCCTGGTTCGGCAAGTGCCCGCATCCAGTAAGGGCGATCACTGCGATGGCGTACACGCTTTTCATGGCCTTGATCTTACTCTACTAAAGGAACGTTGTCAATGGATGTGAATGATCCGTCACAAGGGTTCGGGCTTGGGGATCTCCTCGTGTATATGAGGGATAATTTCTCCCCCCCCGTCTCGCTCGACGCTAACCGAAGATTCCGATGCCTTGAAGTCTCCTCTTGAACAAATCCCTGAAGGATACAACAAGACGTTCGCTCCACTCATTGACCGAGGGCTGGGGTTGGCGAGCAGCTCGGCCGAGGCCATCACCCCAAGCCGCAATACGCTGAATAACGTGTTCCTCGCCATGGAGGCAGCAGGCGCGTCACAGAATGGCCGCACTCCGCTCTGGGTCCATTTGCGCGATCAGGACGCGCAGGCCGAATTGCGCCGCGACACGCTCGCACAACAGCTCCTGTCTCGCAAAGACGCCATTGCCCAGCAACAGGCGCAGTTGGAGGAACAGAAGCGGCAGAATATGTTCCAGCAAGCCACGGGCATTTTTATGAATAAAGACCTGCCCTGGTCGCAGAAGAAGAAGGCGCTCATGGCAGATCAGGGGAACCCTTACTCCAGGGTCTATGCCAGCATCGGGGATGAGAAACTAGCCGCTGATTTTGAGAACGTGGTGCAATACTTAGACAAGTCAGATCGTGAGGCTTTCCAGAAAAATCCTGACGAGTTCGTGCGCAGCGTCGGCGGCCTGGCAGGGGTCGAAGTAAAGCTGGAGATGGCCAAGGAACGGCAAAAGGTCACGGCGAAAGAGACGGAAGTGAACCGGCAAATGGACGAACTCTTTGCTAGGTACAGCGAGAATCCTAATTCATTGACGACAATGGAATTTAAGCGGCTCAATGAGCATGTCACGGCACAGGAAGAACGCATTCTCAAGAATAAGGAATTAAATCAACGGATCAAAAACTTGGGCCTGGAAGGCCAGCAGAAACAACAGGAGATCGCTCGCGGCAAGGCCCCGATTGTCAGCCCTGGCTACATCAACCCTGGCGGCGAGACGGAGCATATCATTACCGATCCGTCCACGGGCACGCAACGGGTCACGGCTGGCGTCCCGATGAACCGGACGCAGACCCAGGACCTGGACCCGAAGTTTACCCCTGAACAGGCCGCTCGCGTCTCGGCTATGAATATGACCCTCAACAACGTCGCTGACCTGCGCGACAAATTGGTCCCTGACGGCAAGACTGTGGACCGTCGCGTGCTGTTCACCTCCATGTTCGGTGGGCTCCCCTTCACCGAGGGCCGCGATGTGGAGCGGTTCATTGAAGACGCGATTGAAACGAAACTGCGGCTCCAGACCGGCGCGGCGGCGAACAAGGACGAAGTCAAGAAGGAAGCGGCGAAGTTCAAGCCGAATCAACTGGACAGTGACGACACCATCGTCGGCAAGTTCGACAAACTTGAACGCTATATGCAGGACACGTTCAATGTCCTCGACCCCAGCGGCGTTGTACGGGCCAGGCTCGGGGCGGCCGGTGGCAATATCGGGTCTCCCCCGGTGCCGTTCGATCAAGCCTATGAAGACATCAAGAAAAAGCGGCCGAACTGGTCACAGAAAGACATCTTCCGCGAGCTGCAACGGCGTGGGGTGAAGCCAGAATGAGCGCCAAAGACGACTACGCCAAATTTTTAAGCGAACAGGGCGGCGAGGATTCTCCGAAGGCCCAATACCAGGACTATCTCCGCACGCAAGAAGAAGATCAAGTGCAGGAGTTGCGGAACCAGTCTGCCAAAGGCACCAAGCCCCCCACCTTACCGCCGAAGGCTCCGAACCCCAGGCGTGAAGCTCTGGAAGGGTCAAAGCAGGCGCGTCAAGTCGGGCTCCCGCCTGGCACGTTAGAATCTGGCGCAGAAGCTCTCGGAGCCACAGGCGGGGCCACGGCCGGGGCCTTGTACGGCACCCAACTTGGGGCTCCTCTGGGCCCGATGGGCGCAGCAGCTGGCGGCTTTCTTGGTGGCGTGGCTGGCGCGGGCCTTGGGCTGGCCGGAACCCGTGCCGCCGTGGAAGGCGGCAAAGCCTTAGTGGGGGCACGCCCCCCGATCACAGCCGACGAAGCAATTGCCAGCGGGCAGCGGGCGCTCATGGAAGGCGTGGCTGGTGAAGGTGTGTTTCGGACGATCACCGGCATCCCGCAAGGCTATCGGGCGCTCAAGTCCGGTCTCTTGGCAGGGTCTATTAAGCCGGAGGAACGGGCCTTGTACCAGCAAGCGCAAGGCATGGGTATCCACCTGTCGCCGGACACGCTCACAGACAGTAAGGCTCCCAAGATGGTCGGGCAGACCCTGCGCCGGACGCTGGCCGGTGGCGGGAAGTTTGAGGCACGGAGCATTGAGAATGAACTGAACCTGCGGAAGGCCGTGGATACCTGGGCCGAACAATCACTCGGCAAATATGCCGGTGAGATGGAACAAGGCCAGCTCCTGCAAAAGGCGCTGAAGAATGAAGTGATCCCTGAGCATAAAGCGATGGTCTCGCAGCTCTATAAGGACATCAACGACCGTACGGGCGGGGCCAAGATCGTGGACACGACCGTGCCGTATCAGGAGCTGACCGAGATTCGCGACTCACTCAAGAAATATGGCGACACCTACAAGGGCGCGATTGCCACGCTCGATGACGCACTGGAACGGTTAAGTAAGAAAGGGCCTGTCACTGGCCTCAATGTCAAGAAAGAGACAGAGCCGATCACGGCAAAGATCCCAGGGAAATCGACCGCAAAGGTCGAGCGCACCGTCACGCAGCCGTCCTTGTCCAGCGTCGAGCAAGGACAGAAGCCGTACGACAAAGGGTTTGTGACGCCAGAGCAATCCCAGATCACTGGGATTAAAACTCGAACAAGATACCAGGAGATCCAGACCGGCGAGCGCATGACTGGGCTGAAAGTGACCGAGAAAAGTGACGCCCCGCGCCAGCCGATCAACGTTGACTTCCTGGAAGCGCACGATATTCGCTCGCAGATCGGGAGCGATATTGGGCATGGCGGGCCAGCGTTACCAGGGAAGGAAATGCAACGACTCAAGAAAGCCTACGCGCTCCTCACCGAGAACATGGGTAAGGCCGCGTCAGATTACAGCCTGGCCACGGGCAAGAACGTGAACCTGGACTGGGCCTTGGCCGATACCATGAACCGGCGCGGGAAAGAGCTGTTCAATGAGAGCGTGGTGGCGAAGGTCCTGGACCAGTATCCGAACAAGGTTGTCCAGACGGTGTTCAGGAAAGATGCGATTGGCCCGACACGGGAACTGGTGCGGTCACTAGATACAAAACCAGAATCGTTAGGGCTGTATAGGCGCAGCGCCGTTGAGGAGCTAATTAAGGAAGCAAAAGATGACGCCTCTGATCGTATTGTTGGCGAGAAATTTGCCCAAGCCGCACGCAGGCGCGGAGAAGCTGTCCTGAAAGAAACGTTTGGAGAGAACTATCCTGCCTTCAAGCAGATCCTTGAAATTGCCGAGCGAATGCCGAAGCATCAAGGTGGCCAAGGGCTCCTCTGGTTTGAGCAAGGCATGTTTGTCAGATTTGCCCCGGTAGTCGGGGCTGGAGCTGGTGTTGTGATGGACTCGCCAGGGCTTATCGGGGCCAGCCTTGCCGCTCCGGTCGGCTGGTGGATCGGCACCCGTCGCCTGGCAGAAATCATGACCAATAAAGACCTGACCAACAAACTGCTTCAGGTCCGATCCGTAGACCCGCGTTCGCAGGCGTCGATTCGGCTCATGTCCCAACTCGGGGCGATTGAAGTGGGCGAGACAGGACGGCCCGTTGAAGGACGGCCGGAACCGCGCCGTGGCCTGTTAACGGGTATCGGCCAAACCCTCATGCAATAGGTGACGAATGACCGGCTACACCACGAACCTGCACCCGGACCTGACCAAGATCCTGACCGAACTGGAACAGCTCTGCGCCGTCCCTCTCGACATCACCAGCGGCTACCGCGACCCCGCGCATAACACCGATGTCGGGGGTGTGAAGAATTCTGAACATACCTATGACCCGTCCATGGCCGCAGACATTGCCTGCATGAACGGCAGCTTGCGCTGGGCCTTGGTCACGAACGCCATTCGCCTGGGCGTGGACCGTATCGGGATCGGGAAGAACTTTGTGCATATTGGCATCGCGAAGGACAAGCCAAGGCGAGTCATCTGGCATTATTACTAATCATTACCACCTAAAGGAGTCCAACATGGAGTACGTCGTCAGTGTCTGGGAGTTTTTCAAGTCCGATGCAGGCACCGGCATCCTGGTCGGGTTGCTGGCCATTAGCGAGGCCCTGGCCTCGATTCCGGCCGTGCAATCGAACAGTGTCTACCAGGTGATTGTCAACACGTTGCGGCGGGTCACGAACAAGCCCACGGTGTAACCATGCTGGAAGCCATTGTGGCCATGCTCTGCACGGTCATCCCTTTGGTGGCCGGAGCCTGGGCCGAATCGGTCAAGACTAAGAAACAGGAACAGCCTTATGACGACATTGACGAACATCTCAAAGACCATTTTGGCGGGAACCCGACTGGGCTGGTTAATCTGTCTCGTGAGCTGGAGCGGTTGCGCGACAAAGCCAACCGCCGTCGTCATTCCTGACAGCCATGAACTGCGACCGGCCTGGGACTGTCCCGTGGACGGCAAGCAGTGCGTGCCGGACCCGTATCGGGTCACGATAGACACAGGCTATCTTCGGGACATCCTCCGCACCTTGGAGGGCTGTACCAAGTGATGGACGAACAAGCCTTTAAGCTCTTGATGAGCCGGTTCGATCATATTGACGATTCCCTCGCAGGCATGAAACAGGCCTTTGACGACCATGTCGTGAAGGATGAGGGCTATTGGCTGAGGCTGGATAAGCAGGAGGCCCAGGTCGGGGTCTTTAAGTGGATTACGTCAGGACTGTCCGGGTCCGCGATCCTGGCCTGGCTCTATGAAAAGTTCGGGCACTAAATAATTGGGAGGTCGAGTAGTCTCTTGACTAGCGGCTTAAACCCTTCATCGTAATCGTGGGTGATAATCCTCCCGTGTGTTTTGTACGTGCAGCGCGTGCCGCGCCCCTTCCCTTTAATGCGGACAGCCTCTGCATAGAAAATGCACCGATCATTGATCTTCACTGTAACGCTAATCATTTCACACCATCCTTCTCCAGCTTCTTGAGCAGCCGCAGGGCCAGGTTCGTGCCGTTGCACTTCGCGGCCCGTTTCCTGGCCCAGGCCCCGCCCTGGTTCACATGCAAGAATAGCTTCTTCATCGCCACCCTCTCAATAACGTGACCGTCTCTGCCATGGTCGGCATCCGGCCGGTTTCGTAGTCGGTCTTGAGTTCGTAATAGGACGGCTCTGGCCCGACAATGTCAGGCCAGGCCCTGGCAAAGTTCCGGCGCACGATCTCGTCGGCTTCTTGCACGGTCATGGATGGCTCCAGTAGACCATGCACGCGAGCCCGAGAATGAGCAGGGACAGGGCCAGGGACAGGATAATCGCCGCTTCGTCACTCATCGCTTCCTCCAGGTTCCTGACAGCGCCTGCGCCACCGCCACCCCGCCCAAGACTAGAAACGCGACCCCTGTGACCGTCACTTCGACAATATCGAGCCAGTTCATGACTTTGCCTTCCTCCGTTTCTTCGGCTGCGTCGTTTTCATTTGCATCAAGATCACGGTCGCTGGCGTGAAGTGGATCATCTGCGTCCCCCCGTTGCGTAGAGGCTTGATCTTCCCGTATAGGAACGGGTCCAGGATCAGGTTCGGGTTATGGACCGGCAACCACCCTGCCAAGACCTCGTCGATTTCGGCCTTGGTGATGGGACGCATCAGATCGGTGGCATCACCGGCCTTGCGCGTGACGATTACGTCAGCAAAGCCGTGGCTGCCACTGGTCCGCATCGCGCTATAGCCATGGGACTTGAACAGATTCTGAATCGCCCATTCCAGGCGACGGCCACGAAGGTAGCTGTTATTGGGCATCGTCTATCACCTCAGTCCAGCAACTAGGAGAAAACATATGCACACAGCCACCATCGTCTTTCACCCAAAGCACGCCGCTATCCATGATCCACCATGCGCACTCACATTCCTCTCGCGGATAGGTCATGGAGGACCCGCCGATAAATTTCACCGTAAACGCCCCCTTCATCGCACCGCCTCGATCCAGGTCTGGACCTGGTCAAGGAATGGCTCTCCCCATTGTTGGTAGCCGGACTTGGTCAGCGAGGCAATCAGTTGCAGGGCCTCGTTCTGGTCCAGGAACGCCATGCAATGGTTCATCTCAAAACTGATCGCATCCATCTTCTGAATGTCCTTGATATGGTAATCGCGCCGTGTCTTGTCCTTGCAGGCCCTGGTCTCAAGATGCCCTGGAGCCATTGCGTGCTTGATCCCGTCCAGTGAGACGGGCTTGGTCTTAGAACGTGCCATATAACGTGCTCCTTTTCATTACGAACCGCATGATGGCTGGTAGGCCTCGCCCACTTCCGCCCCAGCCCCGACCATAATCTCTCCAAACCTATTGAGGTACAGGCTCGTATGCCATTCCTGGAACTCGACAAACACCATCCGGCCCCAGTACCGTTCCTTCTCCCCGACACAGGGCCTGCGCCAGGCCCGGACCTGGACCGGCCCCTGCGTCGTCTGACAGACCCAGGACTGGACCTGGTACGTGTTCCCGCTCAGGCGCTGCTCCGTCACGGGCAGGGCATGGCACGCGATCATGGCGTTAATCAGGAAGGCGATGAATTCGACACTGTTCAACGGCTACTCCTTCCCCACCTTCCACCCGATCCATTCGATCACGGCCCCGATCAAGAACAAGGTTGTGACAAACGCCACCAGCCCTGCCGCTGCCCCGACACCGACTAAGATTCCGTTTGCAATCCAGGCCATAGGTCCCTCCGTTAAATCGCCACCAATGACGCCGTTGCCGCCTTGTGGCTGGTCCGGCTCCTGAACCAGGACCCGCAGCCCTGGCACTGATACCGTTGATAGGACAGGGTCTTGGACATGGCCAGACCCCGTTGCTGGAACCGAGTGCTGCCACAGTTCGGGCAACATTCCGGGGCCTCACTGTACAAGTTATGGTTCGCATGGGTCTTCATCCAGGGCAGGAGCCGGTCATAGAGCTTGCCCAGCAAGGTCACGTCATGCCGGTTATAGGCCTCCATGCGCTTCCACGCGGCCGCATCGTTGTTCATGCACTTGATCCAGAGCATGTGCCCTTCATGCTCAAACTTCTTGCCAAGGCCCAGGCGCTGGGCGACATAGTCCAGCTTATTGGACGGGAACCGGAACCGCTTCCGCACGACCTTGAGCAGGTCCAGTTCCTGAACCGGAGCCGGGGGATTGATCCCGTGCAGAAGAAACTCCTTATTCAAGGTGGGAATGTCGAAGCTCGTCCCGTGATAGTGGACGACCATATCCGCCTCAGAGAGCAGATCGTGGACCTTGCGAATCATTTGCTTCGGCTTCGACTTCTGCACGGAATCAAACATGATCTCTTTCTGGTCATGCCATTTCGCCGCCCAGCACAAGGTATAGGAACTTTCCATAAGCTGGTTAATGGCCACGTTTTGCTGCCACAGGCCCCAGACATGCGCGACATTCGGGCTCGTTTCTATGTCTAGCAGAAGAATCTTCACTGCACCTCCTTTGTCACGGTAGATAGCGTATCATGGCACAGGTCCTGGCCCTGGTCAAGTGAGATTGAGCACTTCCTGGCTGAGGCGTTTCACCGCTATCTCACAATACTTCTCTTCCAGTTCGATCCCGATACACTTACGTCCTAGATCCTTCGCAGCGCGGAGCGTGGTGCCGGAGCCCATAAAAGGGTCGAGGATGTCCACTGATTCAGTTTGCTCAATACACCATTTGATGAGGCGAAGCGGTTTTTGCGTGGGGTGTTCTGCTCCGTCTATTTGCAATTCCACTCGATTTACAGTGCAAATTCTCAATGCTCCGCCAAGGCTTGTCCATGCTAACTCTCCGTCAGATTGATTAATGCGCTGTCCCTTATCCCATACAAGCCATTTCATTTGTGCCGGAAGATAGTCAGCGAAATAATTTCCTCCCCAAATAATATGCTGATCTCCAGCCGACAGTATTAATTCAAATGTTTTCTCCGTTGGTCGCTCCCCATCCCATCCTAGAAATTCATAGTATTTTCGTCCTCCATGCTTGCCATCTGACGGCTTCTGTCCGTCCCTCCCAATCCCATACGGCGGGTCGGTCAACACCAGATCCACTTTCGGCAAGTGCGGCAGAATCTCACGGCAATCCCCATGGAATATAACGATGCCTGACTTCTCATCCTCATAGTACGGTGTCAGCGCCATGTCAGTAAGCTCCCGTTAATAATCCCGACCCCGACCCAGTACAGGGCCTGCCGGTAATGCCCTTGCCACAGATAGGCGGTGCAGGCGATCACGTTCAAGGTCAAGTTGACCGCCACCGCATAGTCTCCCCATCTCATCGCTTCACCTGCACTCCCCGTTTCTGGCCCTTGCCCTGTTCCTGCGCCTTGGCCTGGCTCAGGCTCCCGCGATGGGCCTTCCAGGCCTCGCGCAGGAGCGTGTCCGGGAGCCAGTTCATGGCCGCACAAAAGACTTCACACGATTCTTTCAAGGTCTTCGCATTGCGCGTCAACCGTTCCTTCGCCACTGCGCCGGGCGTCTGGGCATCCAACAGAATCTCAGACGTGTAAAAGAGACAGTTCTGCGCCCATTCTTTGCTGGTCAAAATGACATATCCCTCCCAAGTAACTTCGACAGTGCCGCCTTGACTTCCGGTGGCGGGGCCTCACCGGCTGGCCGCTCCGGCAGCGTCTTGTAAAACACCGGCGGCTTGTCCTGGGCAATCTTGACCTCGACCTCATCCTCCCACCGTTTCCCGTTCAGCCAGGTAGACGGGTGCGGGATGAACCGGCCCTGGTCCCGTTTCCATTGCTCGCTCTTGCACTGGGCCTTGACGGCCTCGATAATACGGCGTTGCAACGTGGCATCGGGCCGTAACTTCTTCCAGGCGAGTTCGGCCGCGCCTTTGCCGATCTTGCGCGGGAACACGGACCAGAACAGGTCAAAGCCGACTTTCTCTGGCGCGGGCTCTGGAACAAGTGACGTTCTAAAGATGTGCGTGTCAACGGCTATGGTCGGCTTCTCCTGGCGCTGGACAAGGTCCAGGATCTGGTCCAGCCTCTGGAGAATGGCCTGGCCCTGCGCCTGGGTCAGTGGCGCATCGTACTGCATCTGGGCATGGCCACGCTCCAGGGTCATGCGCCCTGCTCCCGCGCCGTGGCCTGGGCCTGACACCAATCCTCAAATCGTGGCACTTCCAAAAACTCATGCCCGTTGATCCACTCAGCGTACTTGATCCCCGCCTCCCGCAGTCCCTTGGCCTGCTGCGCACGGGCGAAGGCGATTAAAGCGCGTACTGCATCGTGAGGCGTTTCCAATTCTGCATTAATCCATCGTTGTACCATCGCCTCACACTCTTCCCGCAGCGTGTCGTCGGTCATGGCTACTTCCCCCATTCCTTTTGGCTCCATGCTCGTTCTAGCTCACTAACGATCTTTTGCAGTTCAGTGATTTTGTGGTATTCAGGAGTGAAGGCGCAGCCTAAATTCAGATTGGCCAACACTCTGCTTAGGTCCTTCAATTGACGACGTTTAATCTGCCGCCACTCTCGCTGCGTGCTAATATTGCAATTATCAAGACAATGTTGTGGGGCCATAACTTTCTCCATCATCCCCCCTCCCCGCGCAAGGCGGCTTTGCAGACACGATACAGGCGACCACATTGCCCCTGTGGTCTGTCAACAATCACTCCATCAATCATGTAGTCCATCTCAAAACTGTCAACCACATCCTTGGCCGCCTCCCGCAGCCGGTTATTCTCGGCGGTCAGGGTGGCGAGCTGGGCCTGTAATAATTCGTTTTCGTCAATGCTCGACTGTAGATTGTCTTCAATGCCATGCGTTTTAGCTAGGTACTCGTTGGCAATGTTTAACTCCCGCCTTAACGCCTCCACCTTCGCCCGGAGCGCGGCGTTCGTGTTGTGCTCCACAATCAAGGCTTGCTCTAGTTCGTCATATGTAGGCCTCGTCAATTCACTCATTGCTTGTCTGCGGTAATCTGTTTCTTCGATACCATCACTCATCGCTCGCTCCTTGTGTGGGGGAGGCCAGGCTTGATACTGGCTCGCTGCCATGCCCCACGCACAGTAGGGTGACATGGCCTTACGCACTCTCAACGCCCTTGGGCTGTGCAATCGCATTGAGGCGTGTCCTTCCACGCCGCTCCCCCACGGTTATTTCGTTAGCATCCAAAAGAACGCGACCACAACAATAGTTATACAGATCGTTTCTACCATGCTTTCGGTCATTTCCCACCCTCTCGCCACGCCTGCACCTGTCCCGCCCTCTCGCCACGCCTGCACCTGGGCGAGCAGGTCGTCAATCGTGCTGGATCTACCAATGGCCTGTTGACTGTTGGTACATTGGCTTAACGTGAGCCGCTCTCCCTTCAACCACGCCTCGATCTGGTCGAGCGTGAGGACAGGGACCATCGGCTGTAGTAGCTTTGGGGTGAGGTCTGAATAGATGTCGGACTCGTATAAATCATTGCGATCTACCCACTTCACTTCTGGCATGTCGCCTCCCTCGGCAGCGGTAAGGGGCCTGCCCATTCGCCGTCAAGAATCGGGAAGATTCTCCCGTTATTCCACATGACCAATCCCGATGCGGACATATCGTACCGCTCAATAATGGCCATGTGCCCTGGTGCAATCCTGAACCAGTACCACCCCGCCACTGTGGGCTTGTCCTTGCTCCACACCGGCTGCGCGGCCTGAAGCTCGGCGCGTAACTTGTGGATATAGGTATTAATCGCTACCCGATGCGCGGTGAGGTTGTTGTCGCTTTCCAGGCGATAATCTTCAACCATTTCTCGCAACCAACGTTCATCATCAGATTCTGATCTATATCCCTTCGCCTCCTGCGCGGCCTGGTCCAAGGCGGCGGCGATGGTATCCGTAAAAAGATGCTCCATCATTTGCTTCGCTTCGATGGCACTCAACAACGTGGTGCCTGATCGGTGGGGATAGCCTTGCTTCATCGCGCATAAATCGGCGCACACACTGTCAGGCAAGGGCCAAGATAGAAACTTATCGACCAGCTCATTTATCATCTTCTCTCTCGCCCGTGTCGCGTGGTCGGTCATGGCTGTAACTCCAATTTCACTTGTTCACAGAATACTCCACACTCAATGGACGGCTCTTTTTGCCCTCTCCCAGCATTCGGATCTAGCTCATCTAAGTAAACCGGATTCCCGTCTTTTCGATTGATCGTTGCGCCTAGCTCGCGTTCCGTCGCGGCCATACGGGCGAATGTCTCAGGGAAATCCACCCGTATTTTGTTCCAGTACCCCATTTTCCCTTTCACACACCCAATGCAATTATTGTGTTCGTACCCCAATCGGTACATCTCTGGCAGTTGAATCCCCGCGTCGTTCACTAGGGCAAGGCAATCATTTTTAGTTAACCCCCGTTCAATCAATGGGAACCGGCAATCCAAAGCAGGATTATTCTCCTCAAATGCTTCAGCCCGGTTCTTCTCCTCGGCACTAAACCCAAGCACATGAACATCACCAGGGCGCATAAACGATTCCCGCATATTGCGCTTGAGGTGCTTTGTGCAGGGCGCTCCGAAGGGACCAACCAAATACCGCTCCCGCCGAAACACCTCATAAATACTCGCCCGATACTTTTCATTTCGCAAAATTACAATGTCTTGTCCAAACCACGATTCACAATCTTTCAAGAATCGTTCATTGTCTTCATGTTCTTCTTCGACCTCTGTGTATGCAATCACAACGGGCCAGGCTTGCCTTCCTTGCACCATGAGCTTTGTTGCGACCGCGCTTGTTGCCCCACAACTAAACCAACACAATGTGCGTGATCCTTCAGTCGCATCTGAGAATTCAGCTCCCATCACCCCCGCACCTGTCGCAAGAGGGTTAAGACTGGGCTATTCTCCAACATTGTCAAGCATGGCCATAGCATCATCCATCCTTCGATAGCCATAAACTGGCGGCGGGGGATCATTTGGCTTTCTTCAGCGCATTGAGAATGTCGTCACAGGCCGTATCGTATCCAATCGTCGCAATCCCTGGAAATGGGTTCCTACTTCGCAGATTCCTCACCGCCCTCCGCACCCGTGCCAGTTCTGCCTTGGTCACTCGCTCGACCATTTCTTTCCAGACACGTTGCTTTGCAACCATGCTATCTGACAGCCAGAGCGTCATTGGTTGATCGCCTTGCTGCTTCAACCGCTTCCCAGTCACGCTATCTTTCATGTAGACCATATCACGCCCCCTCCTTCAGCCCCGCCTGGGCCTTGGCTAATACAGCCCGCGCTTCGGTTGCTCGTTCGATCAAACAATTGTAATTTGTGTTGCCAATG
>JBKACM010000331.1:0-2438 GCA_046269335.1 Alphaproteobacteria bacterium
CTCCGATGGTTCTTGGGGGGGACGCCGTACCGGCCGTGGCCAAGCTTGGACTTGACCGGCTGGCGGATTCACCGCTGTATAGGCACGTCTCGATGACGGAGGTCGGGGCCGACGTCATGGAATGCTACGAGAGGAGCTGAAGCCGTGTTCACGGGGATCATCACCGATCTGGGGTCGGTCCGGCGCATCGTCAAGGATCGGGATACCCGGTTCGAGTTCAACACCGGCTATGACCTGTCGGACGTACCGGTCGGGGCTTCCATTGCCTGCTGCGGCTGCTGCCTTACCGTCGTTCAGACGGGGGAGGGCTGGTTCGCGGTGGAGGTTTCGGCCGAAACCCTCTCCAAAACCACCCTTGGAGGATGGCGGGAGGGGACCCCGGTCAATTTCGAACGGGCGTTGAAGGTCGGTGACGAGCTGGGGGGGCATATCGTATCTGGGCACGTGGACGGCGTCGCGACCCTGGTGGCCCTGGCTCCGGACGGAGACTCGAAGCGCCTGACCTTCGAAGTGCCGGAAGAACTCAAGAGTTTTATCGCCCCCAAGGGCTCGGTTGCCATTGATGGCGTTTCCCTGACCATCAACGAGGTGTCGGGGAGGCGGTTCGGCGTGAATATCATTCCTCACACCCAGGAGGTAACGACGCTGGGGCGGATTGCTCCGGGGGATCCCGTGAACATGGAAATCGACATGCTGGCGCGCTATGTCGCCCGACTGTTGCAGAAGGACTGACCGGATTGAACGCCTCTCACGCCAACGAGCTTTCTTCGATCGAGGAAATCCTGGAGGAGGCCCGAAACGGTCGGATGTTCGTCATCATCGATGACGAGGACCGGGAGAACGAGGGCGATCTGGTGATCCCGGCCCAGATGGCGACGCCCGATGCCATCAACTTCATGGCCAAGCACGGTCGGGGGCTTATCTGCCTCGCCATCACCCGCGAGCGTTCGGAGGTTCTGGAACTGCCCTTCATGACCCGTGACAACGGCTCACGCCATACCACGGCCTTCACCATCAGCATCGAGGCCAGGGAGGGGGTCACCACCGGCATCTCGGCCGCGGACCGGGCCCATACCATTGCCGTGGCGATCCACCCGGCAAGGGGCAAGGCGGATATCACCTCTCCCGGCCATGTCTTTCCGCTGGTGGCGCGGGACGGTGGTGTCCTGGTCCGCACGGGCCATACCGAGGCGGCGGTGGACATTTCCCGTCTGGCCGGACTGATCCCGGCCGGGGTCATCTGCGAGATCATGAACGATGACGGCAGCATGGCCCGGATGCCCGATCTGGTGAAGTTTGCACGACACCACGGCCTGAAGATGGCCAAGATCGCCGATTTGATCGCCTATCGCCGCCTTACCGAAAAACTGGTTGGTCTCACCCTGGAGACCGAGCTGGATTCGGCCTATGGTGGTCACTGGCGGATGCGGATCTACACCAGTACCGTTACCAGCACCGAGCATATCGCTTTGATCAAGGGGGATGTGGCGTCCGGCGGCCCCGTCATGGTTCGCATGCATGCGCTCAACGTGCTGGATGACGTGCTGGGAGAGCGCGAGGGCGGACGCAGCGAGGTGCTGCATACCGCCATGCGCATGGTGGCCGAGCATGGCAGCGGCGTGGTCGTATTGTTGCGGGAGCAGAATCCGGTCGCTCTCAGCACCCGGATCCGCTCCCGGATCGCAGGCAACCGGCCTGGGGCGGACGAGTTGCGGGATTATGGCGTTGGGGCCCAGATACTGCTTGATTTGCAGATTCGGGACATGATCCTTCTCAGCAACAATCGCAAGACCATCATCGGTCTGGATGGCTACGGCCTGACCGTGGTCGAGCAACGCCCCATCGTGGTGGCACCCTCGCATCAGGAGGTCTGAATGGCTGGCGGTCCCCGTATTCTGATCGTGGAAGCCCGTTTCTACGATGACATCACCGATAACCTGGTGCGTGGCGCGGTGCTGGAACTGACGGCGCAGGGAGCCGGCTACAAGCGGGTGATCGTGCCCGGGATCCTGGAAATTCCTTCGGTCATACGCTATGCCATACGGGCGATGGAATTGCGGGCTTCCGAGAACCGCTTCGCCGGCTATGTCGTGCTGGGCTGCGCCATCAAGGGAAAGACCGACCACTACGAACACGTCTCCCAACAATGCATGGAGGGGGTGCAGAGCCTCGCCCTGCAATACTCCCTGGCCGTCGGCAACGGGGTCATCACCAGCCCGAACTACGAGTTGGCGGTGGATCGGGCCAGCGTCGAGGGCCGGAATTTCGGGGGGCGGGCAGCCAAGGCCTGCCTGCGCATGATCGCGGTCAAGCGCGAGTTGGGTCTGTAGCCGTTACGTTTCCCGTATCCCTTTTTTTGGGGCCAGCCTGGCCGCGGTACGGCCGCGCACGCCACCGGATGCCCCCCTGGATGTCCTGCGCTCCGATGCCGATGCGTC
>JBKACM010000332.1:0-2417 GCA_046269335.1 Alphaproteobacteria bacterium
CTGCGCTCCCCGGCAGGTGGTGTGCACACGGCATAAATACCTGGCGTTGTCTGTTTTTCTGGGCACAAAGGCGGGTTCCGGTATTGACGGCAATCCAGCAGGTGAAAGGTTGCCAAACGGCCAAATTCTACCCGGTCATAAATCCGCATCTCCGCACCCTGCTGCAGACCTTTCAGCCCCTCCAGCAAGGTGGATGCACGCAAAGGCATGTGTTCGTAATATGCTTGATAAGCCGCCGCACGCCGCAACAAAAAACCTTGATTGTCGTATACGGAATGGGTGCCTGCATAATCGTTCTCTACCTCATGGTCATCCCAGATGAGCAACCAGGGACATTGGGAATGGATGGCTTGCAGCGCAGTATCGCTTTTGTACAAGGCGTAGCGGGCACGATAGTCTGCCAAGGTGCGGGCCACCAGTTGAGTGTGGCCATCTAAGTGTTTTCCAGATAGTTGATGTCTGTACGGTTGCCGCCTCTGCGGAGCAGGGCTTCATCGCAACGCAAGACCGGGACACGGAAAGCGGCGTTCATCCGCTCGATGTTGTTCATCCCCTCTGCCGCCAGACCGATCACGATGTTCGACGGGGTTTTCCCGTACTCCGGCGCAAGCCTCAACGCGAGATTGAACTTGATCGGTTCCAGGTATTCATCGGGAACCGAGTCATCGGTGCTCAGGCTTGAGAACGACGTGAGTGGCTTTAGGGAGTCGAGCAGGAAGGTGTACGTGGAGTCCGGGACCAGATCGAAGTAGATCCGCCCCAGAGGCTCTACGGGCTCGTAATACAGAGCCCTTGGCTGACCCGTGGAGGTCTTGTTGGGTATCCGCCAGTATTCCTGTACGGTCTGCCAGATATCCAGAGGGTAGTCGGTGGAGGAAACGCGGATCGCCGCCGTGTGGATGGCAAGCGGGCGCGTCGTGTTCAGCGTTCCGCTGGAGCCAATCGTGTGCGGATTGGTCCCGGAGGTCAGCGTCAGGCTTTCCCGCGTCCTGTAGGGAATGGCGAGCTGATTGGCTCCCCACCCCTTGATCATCAGATCCAGGGCCTCCAGCCCGTCTGCGGCGTCCTCGCTCGATAGCGTGATGCCGCGATTAAGGGCGCCGATGGCGCGTAGTGCGCCCTCGATCAGTACGCTCGCCGTGCTCATGGTCAGGCTCCGTCACAGGTGCGCCTTCCGGCAAGCGTGGGGCTTCCACGATTTTGAACTCCGCAGCCGCTTTCGGTGAATCACACCAACCCGGCTCGGTCGGCAGGGGTTCGTCTTCCGCAAACAGCTTTGCGCCGTGCTTGGCGTGGTAGAGAAACATGCGTTGATGCAGCACGACTTTGGTTTCGACTGGTTTGTTTTCCATGATCTCTTTCAGTTGCGGCCCAAGAAGCGGGACCGAAAAGTATTCGTCATCCATTACGCCGCGAACGTCAGAACGGTGGAGGTGAAGATGTCACCGTTGGGCAGGCACAGGTTGATGTAGTGCAGATCCGCGCCCGAGGTCTGGGTGACGGTGATGTCCAGATCGCCATCGGCTTCCGTCGTCCACTTGAAGATCGTGAGCCCCGCGACGTTGGACGCCGAGAGAGACCCCACAACCCCGTCCGTACCGGCTGCGACGGAGAGCGTCGAGGACGCGGCTTCCAGGGTGGCCCCGGTCGGATCGCTGGAGATGTACCCGATCCCCGAGACCATGCGCTGCATATCCCTGCCGGCCCGGTCGTAGAACTGGAAGCTCATCGTGCGGGCGTCTGTGTCCTCTGCGGTCAGGACTCCCTGCGTTACCCCGCCGAGATCGCGGTCTGTCCAGCGTTCGTTGATGCTGTTGGTAAGAGCCATAGCCCCTCCTTACGCGAACGTGATCGCGGGCGTCACGTAGATATCCCCGTTCGGCAGGCACACGACCACATAGAACGTGTCCGCACCGGAGGTCTGCGTGATCTTGAAATTGACCTTGCCGGTTGAATCTCCGACCAGGAACAGGACCGAATGCCCGGCCGAGTTAGCCGCCGAGAGCAGACCGACGATCCCGACCCCGGTATCCGCTGCGGCCAGTGTCAGGGTTGCCGAAACAGCCTCCAAAGCACTGCCGTCCGAGGCACTGGACAGGTATGCCATGCACCACGCGCGCTTCTGCATCTCCCGGCCCTCGCGGTCGTAGAGCTGAAGCTGGACCGTTCTTGCGTTGCTGCCTTCCGCCGAGGCGCGCAGGAACTTCGCGTCGCCCAGGTCACGAGTGCTTTCCCACTCGCTTACCGCTGTTTTAACCGCCATCATCGTTCTCCTGATTTCAACCAAGGACCAAGGTGTCCGCGATAGTCTTTCATCGCGGTATGAATGAACTCGATATTGGGGTCCACCCAAACGCGCCCGCCCGTGGCTTTCCAACGGCGAACGAATGACACGTCATGGCCGACATCGCGGATGC
>JBKACM010000333.1:0-2394 GCA_046269335.1 Alphaproteobacteria bacterium
CTGGACGATTCGTATGACATCGAGATTGTGGAGATGCACCACCGCCACAAGGTCGATGCGCCATCCGGAACCGCCCTGGGGCTGGGCCGAGCGGCGGCTCTGGGTCGGGGCGTCGTTCTGGAGGATGTGGCCGAGCGGGTTCGGGATGGCGTGACGGGAGAGCGCCGTTGGGGAAACATCGGCTTTGCGACGTTGCGGGGCGGGGATGTGGTCGGGGATCACACCGTCATCTTCGCCGCCGATGGGGAACGGGTGGAGTTGACCCACAAGGCCTCCTCACGCGAGGTCTTTGCCGTGGGAGCGGTTCGAGCGGCATTGTGGGCCAGTGGCCGCCGTGAGCCTGGAATGTACTCCATGCGGGATGTGCTGGGGCTGTCATGAAGACCGCCCCCACCACCGCTTCCGGTGCCGCGGCGCTGCTGGGCAGACGGGTACATGTAATTCTGGCGCGAAGGTTGGCGGTCGCCGCGCTGCTGGTATCCCTGCTGTTCGGAGCCGGCATGTTCTTCTACGAGATGGAAAAGGTGGACGACAGCACCGTCAAGCTGGCGCTTCAGGAATCGAAGCTGTTCGAGCGTCAGGCAGGTTTCCTACTGAACAGGCCGGAAAGGATCGAGCGAGAGAAGTTGCAGGCGGAACTGGATGCCTTCATGCGGGCGCGGATTCTGGCCGGGGATGGGCATTTCGTTTTCATGGAGTTCTATTCCACCAATCAGGAGATGGTGGCGGAGTCGGCGAATGATACCTTTACCCGGGATCTTGAGCATCGCATCGATGTAAGCGTCCACCAGTTCTACCCCGATCATGTCTGGTATCAGCGGGTTATCACGGATGGTGCGATCTACATCCAGACGGTGACCCCAGTCCAAAATTCTGATGGCAACCTGGTTGGATATTTTGAGGGGGTCTATCACGTGGCCGCCGATACGGTGGCGGAAATCAGGGATCGGGTCGTCACCACCATCGCGACGGTGGTAATGGTGGTGATGGCGACCACCTTGTTTCTGTATCCGATCATCCTCAGCCTCAACAGGGGACTGATGCGTCTGTCGCGGGATCTGTTGCGGGCCAATCTGGAAACCCTGGCGGTTTTGGGCGGGGCCATCGCCAAGCGGGACAGCGACACCAATGCCCACAATTTCCGGGTTACAGTATACGCCATCCGGCTGGCCGAGGCGATCGGCATGAGTCGGGCCGGCATCCTGGGTCTGATCAAGGGCGCGTTCCTCCACGACGTGGGCAAAATTGCCATCTCCGACGCAATTCTGCTGAAACCGGGCCGGTTGACGGAGGACGAGTTCGCCATCATGCGAACTCACGTCCAGCACGGGGTCGACATCGTCAGACGTTCGGACTGGCTGGCTGGCGCGGCAGAAGTCGTGCGCTGCCACCACGAAAAATTCGATGGCAGCGGTTATCTGGAGGGTCTGGTGGGGGAGGCCATTCCATTATCCGCCCGCGTGTTTGCCGTCGTTGACGTTTTCGACGCCCTGACCTCACGCAGACCCTACAAGGAACCAATGTCATACGAAGACACCATGGCGATTCTGGCCAAGGGCAGCGGCAGTCACTTTGATCCCAAACTGGTCTCCGCCTTCGCCAAGATCGCTCCCGCCCTGTATGAGGAGTTTTCCGGCCGGGAGGACGAGCGGGCGGAGATGGCACTGCATGCCCTGACCGCACAGTACTTCAAGACGGTGTGACCATGGAGCCGGCGGAGGTCGAAGCGTTCTTCTCCCGCCTGGCCGCCCTGCGGCCGGAGCCGCAGAGCGAATTGACGTATGAAAATCCCTATACGCTCCTGGTAGCGGTGGTGCTGTCGGCACAGGCGACCGACAAGGGGGTCAACAAGGCGACACGAACCTTGTTCGCGGAAGTGGATACCCCGGAAAATATGCTTGCCCTGGGCGAAGAGGGTCTGAAGGAGCATATCCGGACCATCGGCATGTTCAACACCAAGGCCCGGAACCTCCTGGCTCTCAGCCGGATGCTGGTGGAACGGCACGGTGGCATTGTCCCCAGGGACCGCGCCGCACTGGAGGCATTGCCGGGCGTGGGGCGCAAGACCGCCAACGTGGTGCTGAACGTGGCCTTTGGCGAGCCCACCATGGCGGTGGATACCCACATCTTCCGCCTCGCGAACCGGACCGGCATGGCTCCCGGCAAGACGCCGCTGGCGGTCGAACAGGGGCTGGTGGCGGTCATTCCCGACCCCTATCGCCGCCAGGCTCACCACTGGCTGATCCTGCATGGCCGCTACGTCTGCAAGGCCAGGAAGCCGGAATGCGGGAGATGCGTGGTGCGGGCGCCGTATTCTGCATGATGAGTAGTGATTACCGTAATAGGAGCTGCACCGCCTGTTCCGCCATTGTTACCGGTAATAGCAGGAACACC
>JBKACM010000334.1:0-2394 GCA_046269335.1 Alphaproteobacteria bacterium
CCCCGAGGGTGACCCGTTCTTTCGCCGCAATGGACTCCTGTATCTGGAACTGGGGGAGATCGACGCCCTGGGGGATCGGTTGGCCCGGGTTCAGCCCTTTCTGGGCAGCCTGTGGCAGGACCGGAGTTTGCGCGGCCTTTTCGAACTCCTGACCCTGGCGATCACGGAAACGGCGGCGGGGGGGGGGGCGGGGAGGGTTCCGCTGGCCTGGATCTTGCCCCGGCCCTGAGCGCCATTGCGGCGGTGATCGAGGCCGAGGTGGCGCACCGGCCGATGGTGCCGCTTTCCTGGCAACAGCTCATGTCCGGGGGGGGGGATAGTCGGCGGCTGGTGGTGATCCGGCCCATCCTGGATCACTCCACCCTGCATCCGGCCGCCCAGGCCATGGATGCGGTGCGCGCCCTGGCCGCCGATCCGGCCGTTACCGCCGGTAATTCGGTCCGGGTCCGCATGACCGGCGAGGCGGCGCTGTCCGACGAGGAATTGCAGAGCGTGGAGCAGGGCACCGGCCTTGGCAATCTGCTGGCCCTGGCAGTAGCGTGCGTTCTGCTGGTGCTGGGACTGCGTTCCCTGCGGCTGGTCCTGCCGGTCCTGCTCACGCTGCTGGTGGGCCTGGTCTGGACCACCGCCCTGGCCCTGGTGATGGTGGGCGAGTTGAACCTGCTTTCCGTCGCCTTCGCCGTCCTGTTCATCGGGATCGGCGTCGATTTCGGCATTCACTTCGCCATGCGCTATCGGGAGGGAATCTCCCGTCATGTCAGTGCCAACGCCGCTTTGCGCTGGACGGCGGAAACCGGTGGCGGTCCGTTGATCCTGTGTGCGGTGGCGGCGGCGATCGGTTTCTTCTCCTTTCTGCCCACCGACTATCGGGGGCTGGCGGAATTGGGGTTGATCGCCGGGACCAGCATGTTTGTCGCCGTATTCGCCAACATGACCCTGCTGCCGGCGTTGCTGGCCCTGGTGCCGCTGGCTCCGGAACCCAGGGTGCTCGCGACTTCGGACGGTCCGCTTCCCCCCCCGGCACCGCCTCCCGGGCTGGGCCTGTTCCGGCACAATCGTTCCCTGGTGGTGGGAGCGGTAGTATTGGCTCTGGCCGCCGCGATCCTGGTTCCCAGGGTGCGGTTCGACTTCGACCCCCTGCACCTGAAGGATCCGCGCTCGGAATCGGTTGCCACTCTGTTGGAGTTGATGAACGACCCGCGCACCAGTCCCTACAGCGTCTCCATTCTGGCGGAAGACCTGGTGGCGGCCAAATCCATGGCGCAGCGCGTCTCGAACCTGGGTGTGGTGGCCAATACCGCCACGATTGCCGATTACCTGCCCGGAAACCAGGAAGACAAGCTGACCTCCATCGCCAACATGGCGACGTTTCTGGCCCCGCTCTTCCTGACGGCACCGAAGCCGCCACCGACCGCCGCCGAGACCGAGGCCGCCTGGAGTAATCTGCTGGCGGCTCTGGGGGCGGATTCGCGGCCGGCTGCGGCACAACTGAAAAAGGCACTGGAGGCCCTGGACCGTCGTGACGAAGGTGTCCGCAAACGCCTGGAGACCGGGTTGTTGTCCACGCTGCCGGGGCGGCTGGAGGCGTTACGGGAAAGTCTGATGGCGGGTCCGGTAACCTTGGCCGATCTGCCGCCCGAGGTGGCATCGCGCATGATCGCTGTCGACGGCAAGCGGACCCTGGTCGAGGTCTATCCCCGGGAGAGTCTGGGAGGGGATGACGGTGGTGCCCTGCGCCGGTTCGTCACCGCCGTCCGTACCGTCGCACCCGAGGTCACCGGGACTCCGGTGGATATTCTGGAGTCCGGCGATGCCGTGGTTCGTGCCTTCTGGACCGCGACCCTGACCACGCTTGGGTTGCTGTTGCTGTTGCTCGCGGTGCTGCTGCGCAATTTTCGCGACGCGATGTTGGTATTTGCGCCGTTGGGTCTGGCGGCGCTGCTGACCGTGGCGACCATGGTGGTCTTTGACCTTGCCTTCAATTTCGCCAACATCATCGCCCTGCCGCTGCTGTTTGGTCTTGGCATCGCCAACGGTATCCAGTTCGTCTATCGCGAGCGGCTGGAGGCCGACCCCGTCCATCTGATGGCCAGTTCCACGCCCCGCGCCGTGATCTTCAGCGCCCTGACTACCATCGATTCGTTCGGCAGCATGGCGGTATCCTCGCATCTTGGGACCTCCAGCATGGGTATTCTGCTGGGGCTTGCCATCTCCCTGACCCTGGTCTGCACCCTTTTGGTGTTGCCGGCACTGATGAAGACCTTCCCACCCCGGCGATGAGGTGTTTTAGAATTTTCCGAACCTTGAACAGCACGGCCAGGGCAATCGGGTGAAAATAGGAATAGGACGTCAAGTCGGGGTAAAGCGGGAACCTCTGGCGCATTGAGCGCCCGC
>JBKACM010000335.1:0-2394 GCA_046269335.1 Alphaproteobacteria bacterium
GTATTCGGGCTGGGTCCGGCCGGTACCGGCAAGACCTATCTGGCGGTGGCCATGGGCGTATCGATGATGCTGGCCGGACAGGTGGATCGGTTGATCCTGTCGCGTCCGGCGGTGGAGGCCGGGGAGCGGCTGGGCTTTCTGCCCGGGGACCTTCGCGACAAGGTGGACCCCTACCTGAGGCCACTTTACGATGCCCTCCACGACATGCTGCCCGGCGACCAGGTGATCAAGCGTCTGGCTTCCGGGGAAATCGAGGTCGCGCCGCTGGCCTTCATGCGTGGCCGGACGCTGACCAATGCCTTCTGCATTCTGGACGAGGCCCAGAACACCACCCCGGTGCAGATGAAAATGTTCCTGACCCGTCTTGGCGAGAACTCGCGCATGGTGGTTACCGGCGACATGAGCCAGATTGACCTGCCGCCGGCTGTCCGGTCTGGACTCGGGGACGCCGTGGAAGTCTTGCAACATACGGAAAGCGTTGCCTTCGTGACGTTCGGTGAACGGGATGTGATGCGCCACCGGCTGGTGATGCGTATCGTCAATGCCTACGATCAGAGGGACCGGGACCGGAGTCGACGCACCGGCGGAGGGAGCAGACCATGACCGATTCTGACGATGACGGCCAGGTGTTGCCGGAAGTCGAGGTGCTTATCCCCTGTCCCAGATGGCGGAAGGTCCTGCCGGCGGTGGAGGAAACCTGCCGCCACGTTGCGGTCCGGGCCTACCAGGCCGGGCTGGCCCGCTCCCCCTGGGCCGAATATTTGGAGGAGGTCGAGGCGATCGAAATTTCCATCGTTCTTGCGGACGATTCCACGGTACGCCGGCTCAACCACACCTATCGCGGACAGGACGTGCCCACCAACGTGCTGGCGTTTGCCGCCCTTGATGAAGAGGACGCGATCGAAAATTCCGGAGACAACGACAACGATCCGCTCGTGGATGCGGACGAGGAGGAAGAGGGGGAAGCGGGCGGGGACGAGGAAGGGGATGAAGACGAGGACGAAGACGAGGACGATTTCGGCGAAGAGGACAGGCTTCCGCTGGGTGATATCATCGTCGCGTTCGAGACCACCAGAGCGGAGGCCGAGACGGCCGGGATACCTCTTCCGGACCATCTTGCCCACCTCGTTGTCCATGGCGTTCTGCACCTTCTGGGTTATGATCATCAGGAGGATATCGCGGCAGAGGAGATGGAGCGGTTGGAGACGGCCGTTCTGGGGACTCTCGGCATCGAAGACCCCCATGCCGCTCGCGATGAAACGGATACGACGCCAAGATGAGTGAAGACGCATCTCCAAGACACATGCGCGAGGATGTTACGACCGAGCGGCGCTCTCTGGTCCAGGCCGTGTCCACCTGGCTCCGTGATCGGCTCGCCTCTCGCAACGGCGACTCCTCGGTCAGGGAAACCATCGAGGAGATTATCGAGGAAAGGGGCGATTCCGAGGCTCCTATCGATGCCCGCGAGCGCATGCTGCTCGGCAACATCCTGCGTATGCGCGACATCACCGCCGAGGACGTGATGGTGCCTCGCGCCGATGTGGTTGCCGTCGAGAGCACCACCACCATCGAGCAGGTGACGCTGATCATGTCGCGGGAGGGTCATTCCCGTCTGCCCGTCTACAGGGGCACGCTGGATGACGTCATTGGCATGGTGCATATCAAGGACGTGCTGGCCGTCGTGGGCAACCACAGCCAACCGGCTCTGCCGCAGCTTCTACGGCGTGTCCTGTTCGTCTCGCCGTCGGTGCGGGTCATGGACCTGCTGATGGAAATGCGCCTCAACCGTACCCACATGGCCCTGGTGGTCGACGAATATGGCGGCATCGACGGCCTGCTGACCATCGAGGACCTAGTGGAGGAGATCGTAGGCGAGATCGAGGACGAGCACGATACCGGCGTCGAGCCGGAGTTCGTGATGAAGCCCGACGGCAGCGTCGACGCCGATGCCCGTTTTTCCATCGAGAATTTCGAGGCGAGATTCGGTTCCCTGCTTTCCGATGATGAACGGGAGGACGCCGACACGCTGGCGGGACTGGTCTCCTATCTCGCCGGCCGGGTGCCCTGCCGTGGCGAGCTGGTCAGTCATGCCTCCGGCATCGAGTTCGAGGTGGTGGACGCCGACCCCCGCCGGGTCAAGCGGTTGCGGCTGCGCAACCTGCCCCTGCCTCTGGTTTCCTCCGATTCCGAATCCAGATGAGACTTTCCCACCCGCTCCTGCAACGGTTCATCGCGGGCACCGTCACCGTGGCCGGGCGTGTCCGCTCGCTGACCGGGGGTCGCCGTTATGGGGTCGCGGCGTTTCTGGGCCTGCTGCTCGCTCTGACCCTGCCGCCGGTGGGGGCGTTTCCTCTCCTGCTGGTGACGATGCCCGTGTTTGTATGGCTGATCGAC
>JBKACM010000336.1:0-2390 GCA_046269335.1 Alphaproteobacteria bacterium
TCAACCAAACGTGAGTCTGGTGATCAGGGGCCGCACGAGCCGTCAGCGACGGCTGCCCCCACTTTCCGAGATGTTACTAATCGTTGCCATTCTCAGTCATCCAGCCGGCGCGGTGCGCCTGCATTCGTATTTTGTGACTGACCCATAATACCCTTGGTGGCCGCCGTGTCAATATTTTGTGTTGTGCGTGCCCGTAGTGCACGATATGAGCGGGTAAGGTAGCATGTGATTTGATCGGTCCTCGAGGCCTTCCAGGGAGGGGCCGATGGGTCGGGCCAGAGCGCTATCGTAGGTCGGCATGATGCGGTTCGAAAAGGTGATGGGGCGGTACGAGCACAAGCGCCGATGGTGTTCGGAGGCGGCTGACGTGCTTGTGTCACCGGCCGTTCAATGCTCCCCACATGTGGCCGCGGAGTTTTCCCAGGGTAACGCCAACCAGCCCGGTCCACAGGGTCCGTCGCAGGGGTAGGGCTGCCACCGATGAGCTATTCTTTCCCGCTTTTATCAGCAGGGGGAGAGGCCGGTGGTCACGCTTGGGGAAAACGTCATGATCCTCGATTTGCAGCGGCAGGGAGTGTCCAGCGCCCCAGAGTGCGGCCGGTGTGGGTTTCGATGGTGGCGAGCGCCCGCCACACGGGATCGAGGACAGCAGACACGTTGACCGACAGGGTGGAAACGGCCAATAACGACATCATGAGCAAACCACCCGCCACCATCCACGATGCTTTCTTCAAGCAGGTCATCGGCGACCCGGTCCTGGCCGATCGCTTCCTGCGTGAGCACCTGCCACCGGATGTCGTTGCCCTGCTCACCCCCGACCCGCCGGAACTCCTGCCCGGCTCGTTCGTGGACGAGGAACTGGGCCAGCACCACTCCGACCTCCTGTTCAAGGTCTGGCTGCGAACGGGCGGCGAAGCACTGCTCCACCTCGTCATCGAGCACAAGAGCGCGGCCGATCCGCTGGCACGGTTGCAACTGGTACGCTACATAATCCGCGTTTTGGTACGGTTGGTTCAGGAGAGAAGGCGGGCGCGGCAGCCAATTCTGCCGCTGCCGCCCGTGGTGCCGCTGCTTGTCCACCACGGCGCCGAGGGCTGGACGGTCTCGACCGAATTCGCCGACCTGTTCGGTCCCGTGCCGGACGCGTTGCGCCCCTATCTGCCGTCGTTTCGCCACGCGCTGGTGGACTTGATCCACATTCCCGACATGGCCTTGTCGGCGAATGCCCGCCTGCGGGTACGGCTCAAGGCGTTGAAGTATGCCATGCGTTCGGATCTGGTCCACTTCCTCGACATCATCCTGGCCGAGGCGGCCGAACTGGAGGAAGTGGACCTGACCGTGGTCCTGACGTATATTGCCCTGGCACCTGCGCGCGTGAGCGAGGAGGAGATCCGCATGGCCCTGCATCGTGTCGTCCCGTTCCCCGAAGAAGCGATCGCCGGAAGCTGGCTGCAAAAATACGTCGACCAGGGCCGTGCTGAGGGCAAGGCTGAGGGCAAGGCCGAGGGCAAGGCCGAGGGCAAGGCCGAGATTGTCCTGCGGCTACTTCGTCGGAAATTCGGCCCTCTGTCCAACGACGTTGAAACCAGCGTTCGGGCGGCCGGCAGTGATCAGTTGGATGACTGGAGTGAGCGGTTGCTGGATGCGCGGTCGCTGACCGACGTGTTCGGTCCCGGCACCAAGCATTGAAGGTGCCGGGATGTTCCGCATCCCGTCCGGCAGCCGCGCGGTGTGTCGATGGGCACTATTCTCCGCCTGCAGTGGAGGTCCTGCGGAGAAGGGTTGCCGGGCAGTGTCTTGTAGGCGGACGGGATTTGGACGAGGAGTCCAGTTGGACAAAGCCTTGATTTTCCACGATAGACGTTTCAGGTATCGCGACAATCGCCCTGCCGAGAGAGATGCGGCGCCTCTCCGCTCGTTGCGCAGGCGGAAGGAGAATCGTATGAGGGTCCGTCCCTTTCCCTCCGCCAATATCAACGGGTTACGGCCCATTTTCGCCTCCTGCAACCTGTGCCGAACCGCTGTCGCTGTGCCGGCTTTCGTGCCGACCCTCCCCGACGTGCCCCAGGTAGATTTCCGTCGTTTTGGCCGACGAATGCCCCAGGTGACGAGATAGCCGGTAGATATCCCCACCCGCACGGAGCCAGTCGATCGCGAACTTGTGCCGCAGGTCATGACAGCGGAAATCCTGGCCGGCGGCCTTGCAGATCGCGAGGAACCTGCTGGCGAACTCATGATATCGGTCCCCCGCCCCATGCCAGAAAACGTAGGGGCTCACGATGTGCCGAGGTGTGCCGGCCAGTGTGCCGGCCGCCTGCGCCGACAGGGTGACGGTGCGTGGCCGGCCTGTCTTCGTCTTCGTCAGCGTCACCTCGCCCCGCACCATGTCC
>JBKACM010000337.1:0-2376 GCA_046269335.1 Alphaproteobacteria bacterium
CTCGCTGTGCTGAGTGTGGTTTTATTGATAAATTCGAGGGCTGCCCTTGCCGAGAAACGGGCTCTGGCTGAACTGGTGCTGCGCAAGGCGGCTGTCCTTGAAAACGAACACATCCGGTTGTCCAGGAGGCTGGTCAATTTTGCACAGGACAGAGTGTTTGGTCACTACATGAAAGCCCCACCCGACCTGCGCAACGACGCCAAGGCGGAAATGCACGCGAAGAGCTTGGGCCTGCAAAAGGATACGGCCGTGTATGAGATGTGCTTCATTGATGAGCATGGCCATGAAGTGATGCGCTTTATTGATGGCATTCCCAGATATGACCTGTCCACGAATGAGATAAGCAACGCTTTCTTTGGTGTTGGGTTCAAGCTTGACGCTAAACAAGTGTCACCGCCGCAGATTTATGTCTCGCCGGACGCTCAACAATGGGTTGTCGGCTATGTTACGCCAATATTTTTCGATGAGAGAAAAATTGGTCTTCTTCATTATGAGTACAAGCTCAGCAAATTCGTCGAAGGGATGACTTTTGATTTTCGACATGGATCGGATGAATGGGCATCTTTAGTTGACGATGAAGGATACATTATTTGGGATACGCGCGAACCAACGAGGATAGCGCATGAACAACGCTCCATCGGAGGCAAAAAAATAGACAATTTCAAAAAGATGTCGTCGGTGGAGAGTGCCGCGATCGCCCTTGGTACGGAAGGAGAGGGAAAGATAACGGAAAATGGTGTCACATGGATGGTCGTTTACAAGCCTGTGCTTGGCTGGACGGTTGTCGTGGGAAGGAGACTGTGACCCGTCATCATGATGGTTCGGCTATTGCGGGTGCCTCGATGGGCATGAAGATCGTTTCGATGATGCCGGCTTCCGTGCTGCCGACGTGGCCGCTCCGGGTCATCTGCTCGGCGAGCCATGCCACATGCGCCTTTCCTGGCACATTGGCAGGGCCGCTGCGGAACGAGTGGTAACCTGGAATCTCGGCCGGGGGTTCGCGATCGGCGAGGAACGGGCGGCCGCGCAGGCAGGGGAGTAGAAGCGCCGCCGGAACCCCGACCCATTGCTCGGCCGCCAGAAGGTCCGCCAGCGCGTCGCGATGATCCTCAGCCCAGGCGGCTGCCTCCACCAGGACGGAGATCAGGTCGTGGGCGAGTTCGGCGTTGTCGTCGCACCAGGCGCGGCGCATACCGAGAACCTTTTCCGGCGCTACGGACGCGATGTTGCTCTTGGTCGCCACGATCCGGCCCAGTCCGCGCGTCACCGCCAGTTGGTTCCAGGGCTCACCCACGCAGAATCCGTCGACAAGGCCAGAAATCAGGTTCTCGACCATGCGTGGTGGCGGGATTATGAGCAGAGCGACGTCACGGTCCGGATCCACACCGCCATTGGCCAGCCAGGACCTGAGCTCGTAATGGTGGGACGAAAACGGAAAGACCGACGCGAAGCGCAAGGGCGGTCGGCCCGCGGTCCGACGATCCGCCGCTACCCGGCCAAGGGCCCGGGCGGACAGGGCGCGTGCCCCGGCCATGGCCTCGGGGTCGGCGGTCAACATGTCCGCGTGGAGTTTTTCCGAAACAGTGATCGCGTTGCCACCGAGACCAAGGGTCAGAGGCGCGCGCATCCCTACCTTTGGTCCACCGAGCCCCAGCGTCATGGCGACGGGCATGGGTGCCAGCATATGGGCGGCATCGAGCCTCCCGAAAGCTACCTTGTCGCGGATGGCCGCCCAGGAAGGTTCCCGGCTCGGCACCAGACGGATGCCCCTTCGGTCGGCCAATCCCAGTTCATGGGCGACGGCGATCGCAGCGCAGTCGATCAGGGGCATGAAACCGATGCGAACCTCCCGCATGGTCTACGGCTCCATCTCGAAGGCGATGAGGATGCTGGAGGCGATGTCCACCATTCGTCGATTCTGGCGCATGGCGGTGTGCCGCAGTGCCGTGTAAGCTTGGTTTTCGCTCATGCCCCGTTTCTCCATCAAAAGACCCTTGGCCTTTTCGACGATCTTGCGTTCGGCCAGTTGACTCACCGCCTCGTCGCGCTCACGCCGAAGCCGGTCGAACGCGGCGAACTGCGCCATGGCCGTCTCGACGATCGGCCGCACCCGTTCCTTCTGCAAACCGTCCACAACGTAGGCCGACACGCCGGCCTCGATGGCGGCGGTGATCGTCGAGGCGTCGGTCTGGTCCACGAACAGAGCGATGGGACGGCGCACATCGCGGCTGACCTGAAACATGCTCTCCAGGGTGTCGCGATCGGGGTTGGCAAGATCGATCAGCACCACATCGGGGGCCAGCGCCTGCACTCGCTGGACGAGGTTCGTCATCGAACGGATGGTCATGACCCGGGTATAGCCGGCCAGGGCCAGCC
>JBKACM010000338.1:0-2365 GCA_046269335.1 Alphaproteobacteria bacterium
CCGCCTGCAATTTTTCCGCCCTTGCCAATACAACCAGTATTGGCGGCGGTTGAAAAAACCGCAGGCGGACCAAATCTCTGCGCCATAACCACGAGTCCCTGTGAGAAAAACGGGCTAACCGGCCTTTCGCATCATCTCACGCGCCTGCGCGAAGTCGATCAGATGGGGAATGTCCAGAATCAGGGCGACGGAACCATCCCCAAGAATGGTGGCCCCGGAAAACTCCTCCACATTCCGATGCAGCTTCGACAGGGATTTGATCACCGTCTGGTATTGGCCGATCACCTGGTCCACCACTAGGCCGACCCGAACTTCCCCTGCCGCGACGATGACCACCTTCTGGAAGAGTTCGGCCGGCCCGGAGGCTCCGAACAGCTCACGCAGCCGGATGAAGGGAACGATGATGCCGCGAATATTGAGGAAACTATACCCGCCCGATCGGGAATCCTGCTCCCGGGTCAACTCGACACACTCCTCGATCGCCGAGAGCGGGATCACGTAGCGGCTGTTCGCGACCCTTACCAGCAGGCCATCGATGATCGCCAGGGTCAGGGGCAGGCGACAGGTGATCGCCGTGCCCCGTTCCGGTACGCTCTCGATGTCGATGGAGCCCCGCAGGCTGTCGATGGTACGCCGGACCACGTCCATGCCGACCCCACGGCCGGAGATACCGGTGACCACCCGGTTGGTGGAAAATCCCGGCTGAAACACGAAAGCGAACAGCTCGGAATCGGTCAGCTCCTGCCCGGCCGTGACCAGACCCCGTTCCTCGGCCCTGGCCCGGATCGCCTCCCGGTCCAGTCCGTCGCCGTCATCGGAAATGGTGATGAGAACCTGGGCCCCGGAATGGACGGCCGCCAGATGAATGCGACCGTTCATGGGCTTGCCACGCTGTGCACGGGTCGCGGCATCCTCGATGCCGTGGTCGATGGCGTTGCGGACGAGGTGAACCAGGGGATCGTTGAGGTTCTCGATCACCGTCTTGTCCAGTTCGGTTTCCTCGCCCGACATGGTCATCTCGACGTTTTTGCCAAGCTCGCTGGAAAGATCGTGTACCACACGGCGAAACTTGTTGAACAGATTGCCGATGGGCAGCATCCGGATGCTCATGGTGGTATCCCGCAACCCGGAAACCAGTCGTCCGATCTCCTCGGTCACCGACTTCAGGACCAGGTCGTCACTGGCTGCCGCCGTCTGAAGCAGCCGTGCCTGGGCGATGACCAGTTCGCCAACCTGGTCCATGAGTTCATCGAGCCGTCTGGCTGGTACGCGGATGCTGGTCACCGCCGAAGTCACCTGGCGATTTTGGGCGACTTCATTCAGGTGCTGCTGTTCCGCCAGAGCCGATTGCAGGCGGTCGGAGGATATCTTGCCCTCCCGGACCAGCAGATTGCCGATCCGTTCCTGTTTCTCCAGGGTTTCCGTCAGGACCTCGGCGGCGATATCACCGCGCTCCACCAGAATTTCACCAAGACGCCTGCCCGTGTCCCCCGGTTCGAGTTCGGGCAGCCGTTCAATCTGAAGCTCCGACTGGTCGGCGACGAAAAGGAAAACGTCCTCGATCTTCTCCCGTGGCTGGCTGGTGGTCAGCAGCACGTCCCAGGCCATGTAACAGGCCGTCGGATCAATTTCGTCCAGTGGCGGGATATCGTCGGTCAGGGCGGTGACGTCACAATGACCAAGCGCCCTCAACTCTTCCAGCAACAGAAGCGGCCGGGTACCGAAACGCATCACGTCACGACCGGGACGGAAGCGGACCCGGTAGGTGGCTGCCCCCTCGCCACTCCCCCGTGGGACGGATCCGGTCGGCGGCGGCGCGGTCTTTACCTTCTTTTCCGGGGTGGGACCGGCGCTGCGGAGAATATCCCGGAACGAGGCCAGCAGAACATCGCCCCGAATTCTGTCGGCGGTTTCGGGGGCTTCCACCAGAACCCGGATGTGGTCCGTGGCGGCCAGGGTGAGATTCACCACTTCCGGGCTGACGACCAGCCTGCCGTTCCGGAGCTGGTCGAACGTGCTCTCGACATCGTGGGCGAACGCGGCCAGGGCGTCGAAGCCGAACATGGAGCCGGAGCCCTTGAGGGTATGCAGGGCGCGAAACGCCGTGTCCACCAGTTCCCGGTCCTCTGGTCGGTCGAGCAGATCCAGCAGCACCCCCTCCAACTGGGCCAGCAGCTCCGCCGCCTCCTGACGAAACGTTGCCGAATGATCCACCCCAGCCGGCATGCCGCTTCCCCCTCCCCCAGGGTAATCGGGTGAACCCGATTACCCCCGATTTGTTCATGCCCCTCATACCGCCGTGCAGATATTTTGACCCAGGGTCAAAATACGCACAGACGGCCGCTCAAGCGCCGCGCAGGCTTTA
>JBKACM010000339.1:0-2347 GCA_046269335.1 Alphaproteobacteria bacterium
GTCTGGAGCTGGGCAGCGGGGAGCTGGGACGGCTTCAGACCCGGGAAAAATATCTGAAACTGGTCGAGGATGTCTTCAACGACTTGGACGGCAACGGTCTCTCCCAGGGACTGGAGGCATTCTATGACGCAGCCGACACCCTGGCGGACAATCCCGGCAATGCCGTGGCCCGCTATCAGGTGGTGGCCAAGGCCGAGGGGATTGCCAAGGAGTTCAACCGGATGGCCAGCTCCTTGAATGAGACCACCATGCCCCTCGACAAAGAGATCGGCGTGGTCTTGGAGGATGTCAACACCCGTCTGAAGGCCATCCAGGAGGTCAACAACCTCATTGTCCGCAACGAGGCCACCACCCCCTCGCTCGACTTGAAGGATCAGCGCCGGAAGATGATCCTGGAATTGGGAACAATCATCGACGTGCGCAGCCTGGAGCGGGAGAACGGCGACATCCAGGTGATGACCTCCAAGGGGCAGGAACTCCTGGCCGATTCGGTTTACGCCGCCAAACTTGGCCGCAGCGTCAAGACGACCGCGACCGGCTTCCAGGGGTTGACGATTGGCGGGCGGGAGCTGGATCCGGAAAAGATCTCCGGCGGTCAGCTCGGGGGGCTTTTGGAGCTGCGCGACCAGATCATTCACGGACCCCAGGGCTTTCTTACCCGGCTGGAGACACTGGCCGACGAGTTTCGTTTCCAGGTCAACCGGGTCAACACCCAGTCCGTGGGCAAGAATCTGGTGTCGGGCATGACCGGCGTGGTCTCTTTAGGCAATGACCTGGAGAGTTCTCTGTCCAGCCTGGTGACCGACGATACCTCGCTTGATTACAAGAAGGGACCGGTGGATGCCGGTCGCGTGGTCAATGGCCGCATCGTCTTTGCCACCGGTACGGGCAGCAGCTTGAAGCCGGTCAGCGTCGATATCAAAACCGAGATGTCGCTGACTGCGGTGAAAGAGGCCATCGACAATCTGGAAGGGGTCAAGGCCGAGATCATCGACAAGAAATTGAAAATCAGCGCCGAGAATTCGGGCAGTCGGATCGGCGTGGTCGTGGATGAGAGCGGTCTGCTGGCGGCCCTGGGGATTGGCGCTTTGCTGGGTGGTCGCGGGGCCGGCGACATGGCGGTCAATCCCGCGTTGCTGGCCGATCCGGACCTCGTGGGCGTGGGACGGCTCAAGGCGGACGACCTGGCGACCCCGACCGCAGTCACGCACGACGATGCCAACAGCCAGGGGGCCCTGGCCCTGGGCGATCTGCGTCATGCCAAGTTCTCTTTGTTCGGCAATCTCTCCACCCTGACCGGCCACTATGCCACCCTGGCCGGTGAACTGGGCTCGGTGATCAATCAGGATCAGGAATCCCTGATGGCCCAGGATGCGGCCCAGTCGTTCATGTCGGACATGCGCGAGTCGATCTCCGGGGTCTCTTTGGAGGAGGAGTTGACCGATCTGATCCGCTTTCAGCGGGCCTTTCAGGCGTCGAGCAAGATGGTCGGCGTGGCCGACGAGTTGATGCAGACCCTCATTCAAATGGTTTAGGGTGTGAAGGAGTTTTTCTCATGATGCGCGTTACCAATGGGTTGCTGTTCAAGACCGGCACCCTGGCCATGCAGAATCAGCAGCAGGAGATTCTGAAGGTCCAGGAACAGAGCGTGAGCGGCAACCGGACCAACCGGCCATCGGATGATCCGTCCGGGGTCTATCGGCACATGATTTTCTCCTCGGACCTTTCCGGGGTGCAGAGCTTAAAGAAGACCATGCAGTTCGCCGCCGAACGTTTGACTCTGGCCGAAAGCCACATGAGTCAGTTGCATGACACCATGCTGGAGGCCCAGGATCTGGTGTTGCAGCTTGGCGAGAGCATGGCGGGCGGCAATCCCACCACCCTGACCGCAGCGGCCCAGAAGCCCCTGGCCTGGTATCAGGAGATGATCAACAGCGTCAACAGCGAACTCGACGAGGTGCCCCTGTTCGGCGGTGGCCGGTTGAACTCCCCGTTTGACGGCCAGCATCTGCAAGCCACTCCGGTCCGGGTGAAGAGCCTTGATGGCAAGAGTCAGACCGACGCGGGCGCGGGTTTCACCGGTTCCGTGACCTCGGGCCAGACCCCGGCGGATCTCCCCTTGAGCGTCAAGATTTCGTACCTGGCGGCCAGCGGGCAGTATCAGGCCGACATCAACGGGGTGCAGCAGACCTCGGCATCTCTGGACGAGAACGGCCAGTTGGATCTGGGGCAGGGTGTCAAATTTACCGTCACCGGCACCCCGAAGACCGGGGATGTCTTTTACTTCGAGGTGGTTCCCCAGTATCAGGGCGGCAGCGAGGACAGGCCGATCCGGGTGCAACAGGGC
>JBKACM010000340.1:0-2339 GCA_046269335.1 Alphaproteobacteria bacterium
ATCACCCCAACAAATACTATAACACCAACAACCACACCAACTATCACACCGACTAACACTATTACACCAACTAACACCACCAATTACACCAACTAATACCAATACTCCAACAATAACAGACTCACCAACTAACACCGGGCGCGATCACCACCAGCGCCAGCAGGGATATCGTGCTGACGGCCATCAACGACGCGCCGACATGGAACGGAGAGACCATCCCCAGCCAAGCGGGACGGGAGGGAGAGAGCCTGACCTTCCCGTTCTTGCCGGACCGGTTCTTCGCCGATGTGGATTCACCCGCCCTGACCTACTCGGTCGGCACATTGCCAACCTGGCTCCACTTTGACCCGGTCTCCCACACGTTCACGGGCACGCCCCTGATCGGCGCGGCCGGGGTCTATGACATCCCCATCACCGCCACGGATGACGCAGGCGCAACCGCCACCATCACCTTCCGGCTGACCATCGAAATCGCGCCGTCCACCATGACGGATGAAGTCAAGGAAAGTACATCCGACCCCACCGACCAGGCTCCCGCGCCTCTGCCCGCCGCCGAAGCGCGACTCTCTCCCTCGGCCATCGCTCCGGAAACGATCCGCGTGCCGGTACAGCCGATGGACGGGGCATCCGGCTTCGAATTCTCCCGCATCCGGGATGGCAATGCAGACCTGGGTCACACCACCCTGCGCGCCGATACCCCGTTGACCGGCCCTAAAACAGACGCCAACGCAACGGATGCGGATCTGGCCAGCCGGAACACAGCCGGCGACCCAACCCATGCCACGGACGATACCGCCCACCGGCAGACCAGCACCGACACACACAACGCAGAGAACGGGATCGACGAACCCACCGAGAACATGACGCCCGTCTCCGGACCCAACAGGACCAA
Organism: Alphaproteobacteria bacterium; assembly: GCA_046269335.1. Taxonomy (GTDB): domain Bacteria; phylum Pseudomonadota; class Alphaproteobacteria; order Rhodospirillales; family Rhodospirillaceae; genus JADFXL01. Next base: position 893 of record JBKACM010000340.1, read on the forward strand.
CCTGCAGGTCGGCGCCACACTGCGGGAACACGACGCCCAACTCTTCGCACCCCCCACAGGAGGCGAGGATGAAAAAGGCCAACGGGGCGTCGCCGGTTACGGTATCACCGAAGGAAAAAGCGGCGAACGGGGCATGCCCGGTCTGACCAGCCAGTTGAACGCCTATGGTCCCAAGGCGTTTCAGGCGGAATTGCAGGATCTGGTGCAAACCGTCAAGGACGCTGTAAAGTGATGGCACATTCATTGCTTTCTTTGCTGAGCAAGGTTTCCTCGAACTCGGCACAGAGCAATCATGTCGCATCTCATCCTCCAGATGGCCGGACGCGTCATCCCCTGCGGGCTTTGGCAGATCCTGGCCGGCGTGCTGACCGCCAGCGCCGTCCTGGCCGGAGAAACCCCGGCCACGCCGGCCATTCCCGAGACCAAACCGGAAATACGAGCCTACCTGGTACCCCGGATCCATACCACGCTCTCGTCCCATATCGACGCCCAAATCCAGCGACTGACCGTCCGGGAAGGGGAAGCCTTTGCGGAAGGCGCCACCCTGGTCCTCTTGGACTGCACCACGTTGAAAGCGCAACTCGACAAATCCAAAACCGCAGTCCGCGCAGCCCGGGACAAAAACCAGGTCATGCAACGCCTGGCCGAATTGCACTCCGTGGGCACCCTGGAAGCGGACACCAGCCGCTCCGACCTGAACCTGGCGGAAGCGGAAGTGAAATTGCAGGAATCCCGCATCCGGGGCTGTCAGATCACAGCCCCCTTCGCAGGCCGGGTCGCCACCTTGCCGGTGCGGGAACACCAGTATCTGGCCACCGGCCAGGTGATCATGAAAATCCTGGACCATCGTCATCTGGAAATGGAGATGATCGTCCCCTCCCGCTGGCTCGGCTGGCTGCAGCCGAAAAGCCGTTTCTTCATGCACATCGACGAAACCGACATGTCGTATCCCGCCCAGGTGGTCCGGGTGGGGGCCGAAGCGGATCCGGTGAGCCAATCCGTCAAGATCGTCGCCGAATTGATCGGAGAACACCCCGACCTGCTCCCCGGCATGAGCGGGGCCGCCACCTTTGCCCCGCCTGAGGCGGCCAGGGACAAAACCAAAACAACCAACCCGGTCACCTCCCCCCTGAACAACGGATCTCCCGATGCCGGTTCACGGTGAAAAACTCATCCTCGGCCTGAGCGCCCTGCTGCAATTGGGAAAACGCGCCTTCGCCGCCGAGGACGAAACCGCGTTCGGCTTTCTGGTCGTCAACGAAACCCATCTCATGACCCCCTACCGGCAGGCGGTCCTGTGGCGTCATGCCGGATCAACAGCCGGCGAGGTCGTCTCGGTATCCGGTTCTCCGGAAGCCAGCAATCGCGCGCCCTATATCGCCTGGCTGACCCGGGTGCTCAGTCGGGAGGAGATCAATCAGCGCACCACGCCACTCTGTCTGACCGC
>JBKACM010000033.1:0-15302 GCA_046269335.1 Alphaproteobacteria bacterium
CGGCAGGCAACCACGTGGTAAAGACCGAGAAGTAGCAGACCGCGCCAAGGGCTTCATCCTTGCGAAGCAAGGATTTCGACAGAGCGGCCAAATCCAGCCATTTGAGATGCGGCGTCTTGAGATCGTCAATAGCGTGGTAAAGGTTGAATCCGTCGATATAGACGTTGACACGTTTCATGGGAACCAGGAACTGAAAAGGCCGCCACCCGAAGGCAGCGGCCTGTCTGACAGGACATGCCTGCCGGGATGACTAAGGCCATTCTAGGCGGGAGTCATGAAGAAATCAAGATCGTGTCCCTGGGCGTGCAGGGTAATCGGGTGAACCCGATTCCCCTGGTTTGTTCGTGGCCCCTCATGCGCCGGGCGGGGCCGTCCGGCCCCTTGGCTTGCGCGCGAACGGTCGCGCGGGCGCTCAATGCGCCTTTTGTTCACGATTTTATCCTGTTTCACCCAGCTCTCTCAATTTTCACCCGATTGCCCTGCCTGGGCGTGATCCCAATGAGCCAATTCATCGACTTCCCGGTATGACATGGCCCTGGTTCACGCTTGTGCAACCGGATAACTGACGATAGATATGGTGCTGCTACGTTGTTCGGCATACCGTCCCTCGTGGGGGTATGTGGGGAGGCTGGCGGAAATCGGTCACGGGGTGGCAGGGGCATGCAGGAGAGCGAACCGAACCGCAAAGGGGACGAACGCGCCGGCAGCGCGTCGTCTCCGTTTCAGTTGCGCGGTAATTTCGTCACCGCCATGGTCCTACGGCTGATCGAGCCGGACCATCCCGGCTTTCTGGACCTGTTGTCCGAGCGCATTGGCCAGGCTCCGAACTTCTACCGGAATGCGCCGGTGGTGCTGGACTTGCGGGATCTGGCGACGGGAGATCATACCGTCAACCTCCCGATCCTCCTGACTCAGCTTCGCGGAGTCGGCATGGTCCCGGTCGGAGTGCAGAACGGCAACCAGGCTCAGCACGATATGGCCATTGCCGCCGGCCTGGCTCTGATGCCTCAAGGGCGCTCTGGCGCGCTGGAGGATCCCCGCGTGGCACCCTCCTCCTCCTCACCCTTGTCACCGTCAGAGGCAATCGGATCGAGAGCCGAGGAAACGACCGGAGCGGGGGAACCGGAGGAGACGGGGGAGACGGGGGAGACGATGGCGGAGGAGCCTCTTCCAGTCCCCCCTCCCCCGCCGCCGGCGCGTCGGCCCTCGCGGCTGATCACGGAGCCGGTGCGGTCCGGTCAGGTGGTCTATGCCCACGATTCCGACCTGATCGTGATGGCAGCGGTCAGTTCCGGAGCCGAGTTGCTGGCCGATGGCCACATACACGTCTATGGCCCACTGCGGGGACGAGCCCTGGCCGGCGTGGGCGGGGACACCGGGGCCCGCATCTTCTGCCGCAGTCTGGAAGCCGAACTGGTTTCGGTGGCCGGTCTGTACAAGTTGAGCGACAACTATGACCCCGCACTCTGGCGGCATCCGGTTCACATTTCCTTGTCCGGAAGCACCTTGTCTATGGAACTGCTGGCGTGAACAGGGCGTTCTGGCGTTCAGGATTGGAGTAATACATTGGCGAACATCATCGTTGTGACTTCAGGCAAAGGCGGCGTCGGCAAGACCACGTCGGCGGCTTCGCTGGCTACCGGACTTGCGCTCAAGGGCAAGAAGACGGTCGTGATCGATTTCGACGTCGGCCTGCGCAACCTGGATCTGATCATGGGCTGCGAGCGTCGGGTGGTATTCGATTTCATCAACGTCATCCACGGCGAAGCCAAGCTGCATCAGGCACTGATCAAGGACAAGCGCACCGACAATCTGTACGTCCTGCCGACCTCTCAGACCCGCGACAAGGATGCCCTGACCCGCGACGGGGTCGAAAAGGTGATGAACCAGTTGAGCGAAGAGTTCGACTCCATCATCTGCGACAGCCCCGCCGGCATCGAGAGCGGGGCCCTGATGGCCATGTATTTCGCCGACGAAGCCATCGTCGTCACCAATCCGGAAGTTTCCTCGGTGCGCGACAGCGATCGCATCCTGGGTCTTCTGGCCAGCAAGACCCGGCGGGCGGAGCAGAACCGCGAGCCGGTCCGGCAGCACCTCCTGCTGACCCGCTATGACCTGGCCCGCGTCAACAGGGGCGAGATGCTGAAGGTGGAGGACGTTCTGGAAATCCTGGCCATCCCGCTGCTCGGCATCATTCCCGAGAGCGAGGCGGTCCTGAAAGCCTCCAACACCGGTGTTCCCGTGATCGCCGATATGAAGTCGGCCGCCGGCAAGGCCTATGCGGAAGCGGTGTCCCGCCTGTGCGGCGAACAGATAAAGATCCGCTTCGACGTGGGGGAACGGTCCGGATTCCTGCAACGGCTGCTGCGGAGGTCGGCGTGAGCCTGTTCAACTTTTTCCGCCCCCGGCGCTCGGCGGACACCGCCAAGGAACGTCTGCAAATCTTGCTCGCCCATGAGCGCGCCGATCGCGAAGCACCGGATTTTCTGCCTCTGTTGCAGAAGGAAATTCTTCAGGTCGTTGCCAAGTATCTGGATATCAACGAGGACCAGGTGGAAGTAAAGCTGGATCGGGGCTTTGACGTGTCCACCCTGGAGGTCAACATAGAACTCCCCGGCGCGTCTCACCTGAAAACGAAACGGGATGCGTCAAAGGGGCCGATGGCGGTCGCGGCTTCCAGGTAGCCTGGTCTACGTGTCGGGGCGGTCGAGGGCGTCGCGTATCATCAAACGCAGGAGACCGGGGACGATCCGCCGGTAGCGACCGGTCAACCTCCTGGGTTCGGACAGCCAGCGGAAAGCCCATTCCAGGCCGATCCCACGCAGGAAGGCCGGGGCCTGCCGTTTCGTGCCGGCAAGAAAATCGAAGGCCGCCCCCACTCCGAACAGCAGTATCCCCGGCAGGCGGCCCGAAGCCTCGGCCATCCACTTTTCCTGCCGGGGGGCTCCCAGGCCGACCCAGACCACGTCGGCCCCGGAGGACAGAATGGCCTCCAGATGGGCCCTGCCCTCCTCCTCGGAAACAGGACCAAAGGGCGGTGACAGACTGCCGACGATCAGCGCTCGCGGATACTCCTCCCGGATCCGGGCCTCCAGCATCGCCAGCACCTGGGGCGTCGAGCCAAACAGGAAATGCCGGAGCGTGCGACCGCCGGCGTCCATACCGACCGCCAGAAGGGCCCGCATGAAATCGGGGCCGTAAACCCTTTCGGCCTTCAGACCATGGCGGCGTCCCATCCAGACAAGGGGCATACCGTCGGGAAGCGCCAGGGCGGATCCGGCCAGGGCCGCAGCCAGGGAAGCGTCCTCCTGAGCCTCGACCACACCATGGCCACTGACGTGACACACGTACCCGCCGGTTCGGGAGACGACCCGCTCCCGAGCCCAGACGACGGCCTGGGCGAAGGTAGGATAATCGATGCGAACCCCTGCCAGGATTCTGCGGGGAACGGGAAACGGAGCACGGCGGTGGCCGGAGTTGGAGCTACCGTCTCTGGATGAGGTTTTCCACCTGTTTCGGGACATCTCCGACGCCTACGTGCCCGGCCGCGAGGCGGGCGAGATATGCGAGTATCCGGCGGGAATCGCGCGGTCGGCCCGATCGTCGAGTCGGAGCGCGGTCCCCACGTGAGTGGCGGTCCCTCCGTGAGTGGCGGTCCCTACGTGAGTGAAGGCTTGATCTTGTCGACCGCACCCCGGTCGTAGTAGCGGCACACCCCGCGCCTGGCCGCCGGTTCCAGTCCCAGATCCTTGATGGCCTTCTTCACCTTGCCATCCGACACGCCAAGCTCCCTGGCGATGCTGCCCACAGTTAGCAGATCGTCTTTCGCCTCCACCATAGCTGCAATCCACCCCCCAATCCCCGCTGTCCGCATCATACCACTTCACGGTGACGGTGCGAACCGGCCGCACATGCGCTCAGCCTTTCTTCCGGCCCTTGCCGCGGTGCCGGCCGTGAGCCGCTTCGCCTTCCTTGCGAGCCAGGAACAGCCGCCCCGCCCGCTCGGCCTCGGCGCGGCTGAGGTAGCTGCCGCAGGCAAACCGCTGGCCGTCGAACACCACGGTCAGGGCGAACGACCCCGGTGCCAGTTGTTCGATGTGGACGTTGCCCTCCGATGACGAGGCCATGGACAAGCCGCCTTTCCGGCCGGAAACTCTTCGCACTGGTGATCATGTTAACGGTTTCCCAGCGTAACGGCGATCCCTTTTCGCCGGCGGCCTGCGTCGGAAGCCGCGAGGAGGGGGAGAGAATGGACGGCAATGAGAACGGGCGTCCAATGGCAACCAGCACCGGCAACCTTCTTGAGGACCTTCCCCGGGCGCTGGCGGCATCGGGTCAGCCGGACCACACCGGAGGCACCCACCGTCTGGCTCGCGGTTCATATCGGCGAAGCGACCGAGGGCTGACCCGATCAGCCCATTTCCGACTGGAACTGACGGGCAGAAACGCGGTAAACTACAACCGCGTTCCGCCCCGTGCGGGCGAAGGCGCAGCGGACAAGGTGCAGCAACACCCTGCCCGCTGCTGACCACAACCGTAGACTTTGAAGGAAACACGGTCATGGCTACCGCGAAGTATACCCGAAGCTTTGTCTTTTCCACACCATCGCCGTCAACGTGCGGCGACAACCGGATGGGCACGGCCGAAGGTTAGGGCGGGCGTCGGCGGGTCGGGCTTCCCGGCTCGTCTGGTTCTGGCCCGGCCCGCTGTTTTCGCGCCCGTCCGGCCTTCGGCCGGCATTGTCCGGTCATGCATGGAATACCTCCGGCTGCCCTGGTGGCGGTCTGCCTGCTGGCGACTCCGGCGTTCGCGGAGGAGCTGGCGGGACCCTTTGTCGCCGATGTCGTCCGGGTGATTGACGGCGACACCTTCCAGGCCCGCGTTCACATCTGGCTCGGGCAGGAACTGGTGACGGCCGTCCGGCTGCGCGGAATCGACGCTCCCGAGCTGCGCGGAGCTTGCGATTCCGAGCGCGTGGCCGCCGTCGCCGCCCGCGACCATTTGGCGGCACTGCTGGGCTCCGGCCCGGTGCAGGTATCGGCCATCAGCCGCGACAAGTACGGCGGCCGGGTCGATGCCGCCGTGCGCCTGCCCTCTGGCGAGGACGCAGCCGCCGCCATGCTGTCCGCCGGCCACGTCCAGCCGAGCCAGCGTGGCCACCGTGACCCCTGGTGCCCGCCATGAACCACCCGGCAGGAAAGTTGGCACCGCGCCGGCGCGGTGGGCGCGATCCGATGGATGCGCACGGCCTACTGTCCCCACCTGAACCCGATTGAACGCCTCTGGGGCCTCATGCATCGGAACATCACCCACGACAAGTGCTACGCCACCTACAGAGGCTTCTGCGACGCGATGCTCCGCTTCCTGAGAGATGACGTGCCCAAAAAATGGGACACCTTTTGCGATAGCGTGACCAACAACTTCCGCGTCATATCGCCGAAGGATTTTCGGGTTCTGAACTGAACAGGGTGTACCATGTGTCACCGACAGCTCCAGGGAAGTTTCTTGACAATTCCCCCGCTGCCAACGTAAATGCCGTCCTCCGCCGAGGCCGGGCGCGTAGCTCAGCGGGAGAGCACTCGCTTCACACGCGAGGGGTCGCAGGTTCAATCCCTGCCGCGCCCACCAAGCCCGTCCCAGTGGTGACAGGAGCCCACCTTCCAGGGGACCAGTCCGGGAGCCTGGGGATCCTGGAACGTGGGAGAGAACGCCAGGGAATCGAGGATGCGACGTTTGGACGGCTTGAAGATCCGGTCCTGGCTGGTTCCAGGGACTGGTTTGCTCGCGGGCCTGCTGCTCTGGTCGGCACCGCTGCCGGCGGGAGCCGTTCGGGCCGAGGACTGGGCTGCGGTTCCCCGACCGAGTCCCGGGACGCCCCACGTCGTGGGTTCGCCGACGGCAGGCTGTATCGGGGGGGCACGGGCACTGCCTCTGGATGGGGTCGGTTATCAGGCGGTTCGGGTCAGCCGGAACCGGTACTACGGTCATCCCGACCTGATTCACTACCTCCAGAGTCTGGGCAGGAGCCTGGACAAGGCGGGCATGGAGGCGGTCTACATCGGGGACCTGTCCCAACCGCGGGGAGGCCCCACCAGCTACGGCCATGCCTCGCACCAGTCCGGACTTGAGGCGGACATCTGGTTTTCCCTGGACCCGAAGCCCACCCTTCCGCCCGAGCAGCGGGAGGATATCCCGACACCCTCCCTGGTGGCACCGGGCGGTCGGGAGGTTGCCCGCGGCGTTTGGCAGGACGGACACCGGCACCTGCTGGAGCTGGCGGCAAGGCCTGAGGAAGTGGATCGAATCTTTGTCAACGCCGCCATCAAGCGCGAGCTGTGCCTTACCGTTACCGGGGATCGTTCGTGGCTGCGGAAGATCCGCCCCTGGTACCACCACGACGACCACCTGCACGTTCGGCTGAAGTGCCCTTCCGGAGACCCGCAGTGTGCCCCCGGAATCCCGCTCCCCGCCGATGACGGCTGCGGCAAGTCCTTGAGCGCGTGGCTGACCCCCGCTACGAGGCGCGTCGCCAACGCACCCCTGAAGCCGAGCAAGCGCTCGAAGCACCCATACCCCAACCTTCCCCAGACCTGCCGGGAAATCCTCACGGGACGATAACCCTCGAAGCAGCGGGTGGCATCAAAGACCGATAGCCACACGCTGCAACGTCGTCAGCTCGGCGGCTCCCTTGCCGGCCAGGGCCAGAAGCGAAAGAAACTGTTCGTGAGTGAACGGACGATCCTCGGCGGTGCCCTGCACCTCGACGATCATGCCCTTCGCGGTCAGCACGAAGTTGGCGTCGGCCTGGGCATTGGAATCCTCGGCATAGTCCAGATCCAGGACCGCCACGTCCTGGTGGATGCCGCAGGATACCGCCGCCACCTGATCCGTCATCGGCACCGCCGGCAGGACCCCCCGCTTCACCAGCGACTGGAACGCCAGATACAAAGCCACGTAGCCGCCGGTGATGGAGGCGGTACGGGTGCCACCGTCAGCCAACAGAACGTCACAGTCGACCTTGATCTGGATTTCCCCCATGGCCCTCAGGTCGGTCACCGAACGCAACGACCGGCCTATCAGGCGCTGAATTTCCTGGGTACGACCGCTCTGCTTGCCCCGGGCCGCCTCGCGGTCGGTACGGGTGTGGGTGGAACGCGGCAGCATGCCATACTCGGCGGTAACCCAGCCCTTTCCGGTGTTGCGCAGAAAGCCCGGCACCTTCTCGTCGATGGAGGCCGTGCAAAGAACGTGGGTGTCGCCAAACCTGGCCAGACAGGAACCCTCGGCATGCTTGTTGGCGTGGGGTTCCAGGGAAATGGCGCGAAGCTGATCGAAGGCGCGGCCGGAGGGTCTCATGGTCATCCTTTGCTGGGAGAAGTGTTGATCGGAAATACCGACATGCCGGTGCAGGCTATCCCTCAAATGCCCGACCGTCCAGCCCTCCGGGCTGGTTATTCAGGGTAATCGGGTGAAAGTGAGAATGGAATCGTGACAACAGGGTAAATCATGAACAAATGGCGCATTGAGCGCCCGCACGCCCGCGCGTGCGCAAGCCAAGGGGCCGGACGGCCCCGCCCGGTGCCTGAGGAGCACAACAAACCAGGGTAATCGGGTTCACCAGATTACCCTGGCTGGTTGTTTTCCAACGTCATGAGCAGGTCGGAAAAATGTCGCCGTCGGGTCCGCCCTTACATTGACGCTCCAGGGAGGCGACACTAGATTGCACTTCCGTTTCGGGAGGCAGAGGATGTTGACCCCCAGAAGGCCAGCGGTCGCCCAACTTGGCGAGCGGTCGCGCGAGATCTTCCGCCAGATTGTCGATGCCTACGTGCAAACCGGCGAACCCATCGGTTCGCGCACGCTGGCCCGGCGACTTGGCATGGAACTGTCCCCGGCCACCATCCGCAATGTCATGGCGGACCTGGAGGAGGCCGGGCTTCTGCGCGCGCCGCATGCCTCGGCCGGGCGGCTGCCCACGGAAGCCGGCCTGCGCCTGTTCGTGGATGGCCTGCTGGAGCTGGGCGACTTGGCCCAGGATGAACGGCAATGTATCGACTCCCAGTGTCAGGCCGCCGGCCGCAGCCTGGAGGAGGTGCTGGGTGAGGCCATCGCCACTCTGTCCGGTCTTTCCCACTGCGCCGGCCTGGTACTGGCACCAAAGACCGACTCCACGTTGAAACACATCGAATTCGTCAATCTGGGACCGGGACGGGCACTTGTGATCCTGGTCACCGAGAATGGCGTGGTAGAAAACCGGGTCATCGACGTGCCGCTCGGACTGCCACCGTCGGTATTGACCGAGGCCACCAACTTCCTCACCGCCCGCCTGGCGGGTCGAACCATGATGGAGACCAGGGACCAGATTCTGGAAGAGCTGGAAACCCAGCGTCACCGACTCGATACGCTGACCAGCGCGGTCATCGAGGCCGGGTTGGCCACCTGGGCCGGTGGCCCCAAGGGAGGTGCCCTCATCGTTCGCGGACAGGCGCATCTGTTGGACGACGTCACCGCCGTGGACCAGCTGGAGCACATCCGCACCCTGTTCGCGGCCCTGGAATCGGGAGAGCAGTTTCTTCGCCTTCTGGACCTGGCCAACAACGCCGAGGGGATACAGATATTCATCGGTGCCGAGAACCAGTTGTTCGCCATTTCCGGTTGCTCGATGATCGTGGCACCGTATCACAATCGTCATGAACAGATCGTGGGCGCAATCGGCGTCATAGGTCCGACGCGCATCAACTACGCGCGGATCATCCCAATGGTGGACTACACGGCCAGGATGATCGGCCGTCTGATCGGGTAAGGAACGGGAAACAGGGCAATGACTCAGGACAACGATACCAATACCGAAGCTTCCCATGACGTGGCCGCCGGCCAGGGAGTGGCAGCACCGGCCAATGAGGCATCGCCTTCCCCCGGCGCGGTGGAAGCCGGCGGGGCCGAGGGACAGGCATCGGACCCGCAGACGCCGGCCAAGCGAATCGCCGAACTGGAGGCGGAAGTCGCGAAGCTGAAAGGCGATTACCTGCGGGCGCTGGCCGAGGCTCAGAACGCCAGCACCCGTGCCGACCGGCGCATCGAGAACAACACCAAGTACGCCATCGCCAATTTCGCGAAGGATCTGGTCACGGTGGCCGACAACCTTCAGCGGGCCTTGCAGCACGTCTCTCCCGAGGCCAGGAGCCAGAACGAACTTCTGGATGGACTGGCAACAGGGGTGGAAATGACCGAACGCTCGTTGCTGGAGATTCTGGAGCGCAACGGCCTGACCCGCATTCCGTCGTTGCAGCAGCCCTTTGACCCACACCTGCACCAGGCGGTGCATGAGGTAGAAGATCCCTCGGTTCCAGCCGGAACTATCCTCCAGGTGTTTCAGGAGGGCTACAGTCTGCGGGACCGGCTGGTACGCCCGGCCATGGTCGCGGTGTCGCGGGGTGGCCCGAAGCGCCAGGCGGCGGCACCTTCGCCCACCCTGGAGCCCGCCCCGGAGGGCTGGAGCGCGTCCGGCGGCGGGGATGCGGCCTCCGGTCACCGCATCGATACCGAGGCTTGATGGCGGCGGGAAGGTGGCTCGCGGCCGTATTCTCGGCCGTTCTTCTGGCCTGCGGCGCGGCGGCGGAACCTGTTCCAGTTCCAGTCGGGGAGCAACCGGTGAGGTTCCTCCCTGCCGTTCCGGCGGGGTTTTCGGTCAGTGTCTTCGCCGACCGCCTGAACGAGGCGCGATGGCTGGCGGCGGGTGTCGGCGGCGACGTCTTCGTGACCGAATCCGCCGCCGGACAGGTCCTGTTGCTGCGGGACCCGCAGGGTCGCGGCCGTGCCCTGCCGCCGACGGTGTTCGCCAATGGATTCGACCGGCCCTCCGGTCTGGCGGTACAGAGCGGCCATCTGTACGTGGCTGACGCCGACCAGGTGTGGCGTCTGCCCTATCGGCCAGGAGCGGCGGAGCCTGCGGGTCCGCGCGAGGCGGTGACCGATCCGGGTGGGTTCGGCGATGGTGGGACCGGGAAACGCTGGAGCCACATCCTGGCCGTCTCCCCAGACGGCACCCGATTCGTCGTGGGAGCCGGGCCAAGCGACGGTTCTGGGGAGGAGTCCTCGCCCCCGGCCACGATCCGGGCATTTTCCACGGGTGACAGGATTGGTCAAACCCTGACATCCGACCGGGACACGGCGGGGCTGGCCTTTTCACCCGGCACCCGTGAGCTGTATGTCGCGGTCGGCGCGGACGGCGGTCCGAAAAAAGCGCCGTCTTCCGGCGGTCTGGCCAGAATCGGGGAGACGAGCACCCTCGTGCCGGACCTGTCGTTTCAGTCCCCCCTGATTCCTTGGAGCATGGCATTCTCCACCGGAGTTTCGTTTCCGATAAGATACCGTGGCGGGGTCTTTGTCATACTGCTCGAACCTCGGACCACGCGGGAGGCAGGGGAGGCCATGGTGGCATACGTGCCGTTCCGGGACCATCGGCCGGCCGGCGGTTACGAGCCGTTTCTCCGGGGGTTCCGGATGGATGGGACGGGCGCAGTCCAAGGACGCCCTGCCGGTCTGGCCGTGGCCCAGGATGGCAGCCTGCTCGTTGCCGACGATATTGGCCGGGTCGTATGGCGGGTCAGTTACGACGGCGTCCGTTTTTCGGCCAGATGATACCGGGGCCGGACGTGCTCGACCCCGGCATATGGGGGCGTGGTGAAACTGGTAGACACAAACGACTTAAAATCGTTCGGCACTGCCTTGCGGGTTCAAGTCCCGCCGCCCCCACCATCTTCACGCGGCATCGCGCCCGTGTCCCCAGACGGGCGGCGTGCGGCCTTGACCTTGGCCAGGATGCGGGCCAGCAGGTCCTCCACCAGCATCGAGTCCTGAGCCAGTTCCAGGCGCGCCCCAGGTGCCAGCATCGCCTCGTCCCCTCCCGGTTCCAACTCCACGAACTTGGCCCCAAGAAGGCTGTCGGTGCGGATCACCGCCGCCGTATCCGTCGGCAGATATACGCCCTGGCGGATGCGCATGGTGACCAGGGAATGGAAATCATCGGTAAGACGCTGCTCGATCACCTTGCCGACCGGCATCCCAGCCACCCGGACTTCCGCCATGAGGCCGAGACCATCGGAACGACTGAACCGCGCCAGGAGCACGTAGCTGTCCCCTTCCGCCCGCCCCCGGTCGGCACCGCTGCCATAGGCGACACCAAGAAACACCGCCCCCACCAGAACCACCAGGGCACCGACGAGAGCGTCCTTGCGACCCCCTCCCATGGCCTTCAATTCGGCTGCCAGGGCTCGTAGTCACCGGTGGCGCGATCCCGCTGCCCACCCTTCTGATCGTGACCGGAGGGAAGATAACGGAAGATCGTCCCGGTCAGATTGGGCAGATGAGGCTTCTGCCAGGGCGAAGGAACCGCCGTCAGGGGGACGTCGGCGGTGTGGTGGAGCCAGGCGTGCCACTCGGGCGGCACCTTGGAGGCCTCCGCCGAGCCCTGATACAGGACCCAGCGCCGCTCCCGTTCCCCATCCCTCCGCGCCGGTGCGCGGAAATAACGATTGCCAAACGAATCGGTCCCCACCGGCTTGCCGTTCAGCCAGGTGAACAGGCGCGTCCCGATCGTCATGTCCAGACCTCTCCTCAATGAAATCCTACCCCACGGACTATGGCCCATGCGGCTGCCGCCGTCCAGTGTGTGGTAACAGCGGCAGCGGTTCGAAATGCGGACGAATCGCATTTCGAACCGCTGGGAAAAATCATCTTGACGGAGGGAGCCTCATACCAGGGTAATCGGGTTCACCCGGTTACCCTGGTGTGGTGGTCGGTCAAGCTCATTCTGCGTGTCGTCCCCTCAATTCCCGTATCCAGACAGCCGGATTCCCGCGCTGACGGGCAGACCAAGGACGCTCCCGGCCTTGAGCAACGTTTTGTCGAGGCTGAAAATGGTCTCGGCGCGATGGTTCCTGGCAATGGCGAGATGAAGGGCATCGCCGGCCCTCAAGCCTGTTTCAGGGTTGCTGAGGTACTCCTTGGCCAGATCGAAGTCATCAGCGTTCGGTAGGATCACGGCGAATGATTCGTCCACCATGGCCTCGAACCGCGCATCGGCCTGTGCGGCGGCTTGGGCACCCAGTCCTCCCATGCGAACTTCGCGGGCGATCAGCGAAGAAAACTCGACCCTGGTCCAGTGGCTGACGGTGAACTGGTCGGCCGGCAACCCACGAACCAATTCCGCAATCGTGTCGCTGGTCGCCTCGGGAAGGATGAGCGGCACGAGGAAGCTGGTGTCGAAATAGAGCATCCGCCTCAAAGCCCTTCGTCCCGCGCCTCACGCAGCAACTCGGCGCTGGACCGCCGCAATAGCGGCATGGTGGCACGAAAGGCGGCCAGATCGTCCAGTCGCAGCGGATGTTTCGGACGCAGAGCGGGACGGATATGGGCGATGGCCCGGCCATGGCGGGTGATGAGCACCTCTTCACCGGCCTCCACCTTGTCGAGAAGTTCGCTCAAATGCGCCTTTGCCTGAGCCAGATTGACCGTGAGCATGGACCCTCCCATATGGTCATAAAACTGGTCACATCATAGCGGAGAGCTGCGGGCCATGCTACTGGTCTGGTTGGGGATGCGTCCGGGAGCCCCTGCAGGATGTCTCGTCAACACACCGTCGGCCGCAGATATCAAGGCATTTGTCCATCCAGGAAGAGCCCTGCGGCCCGCGCGGGGCTGCGTGAGGAGAACCAAATTCACAACCTGACCAATCTTGTGCGTTATCAGCATCCTATAGCGCGGCCTTAAGGCCGCGCTATGCGTGGCGGAAGCGGCCGGAGAGCCTGAGAAAAGCCGCCAATTTCCGGCTTCTCGCCAACATTCGCCGCCTCCACGGCCGGCACCCTGGACGGTACGGCACCGGTGGTCCATCACCAGGACTATCCCGACCAGGAATCCGCTCGACGGGACCGGTTCGCCTGCATCGAAATCTATTACAATCGTCAGCGGATGCATTCTGCCCTCGGATACCTTATACCAATCCGCGTTGATCGTGACCGATCAACGCCCTCAATCGCCGGCGGGGCCGTCCGGCCCCTTGGCTTGCGCGCGAACGATCGCGCGGGCGCTCAATGCGCCATTCCCAGACCGTGATGAGTCAAGCTCATCTCGGTCTGGTATTATACCAATCCGCGTTGATCGATACGGCAGGGAAGGGGCTTTCCGATGCAGGACATGACACTTGCGCGGCTCGATACCCTCACCCGGTTGCGCCTGCATCTGGGGCCGATGACGGCGGTGGTGTTTCTTGCGATCTACGCCAAGTCCGTCTGTCCATTCATCGATACCGTTCCCTTCCTTGATGTTTCCGAGGTGCTGATGGTCCTCGCCATCGGCCACGTCGTGTTGCGCGAGTTGCTGCTCCGCGCTTTTCCGGACCCCTGGGGCCGGTCGAGTCCCGCTCGTCACGGTTTTTACCTCTCGGTGATCGGCTGGACGGCCATGGGTTTTGTCTCGGTGGTGACACACGCCATTCTCTATCCGGGCTTTCCGATCTCCAGTCATCTCAAGTTGCTGTCGGGCTACTGGGCGCTGGGCGCGGGCATCCTGGCGCAGGTCGAGTTCGTCATGTTGGAGTCCTATTTCCGCAAGTTTCGCACCACGGGCCCCGCGGAAATGGGCGAGCGGATTGCCAACCGGCTGATGGAAGGATTCGTGGTCGTGTCGGTGGTTCCCACCGTGGTGATGGTGCTGATGGCCGCCCGGATGGTGTTTGACGGCCTGAGCCATCATGGCCTCTCCATCGAAGTGGGCTTTCTTGGCGTCTGTTTCGTCGCCTCGGCGTTGTTCATGTCCTGGCGCTACGGCAGCGCGTTGCGCGAGGATTGCAACCGGATCGTCACTGGCCTCGAACAGGTACGGGATGGGCGGTTCGGGGAGGTGCGGGTGGATTCCTCGCGCCTGGACGAACTGGGACTGGTTGCCAGCGGCATCAACGAGATGGCGGTCGGTCTCGCCCTGCGGGAGCGGATACGCGACGCCTTCGGCCGTTTCGTCGACCCGAAGGTTGCCAATCAGGTCATCGCGGCGTTCCAGCCCGCCCAAACGGGAGGGGTCCACCTGGAAGGACGGCGGGTGGAGGTGACGGTTCTGATGGCCGATCTGCGTGGCTTCACCCCGCTCGCCGAAGGCATGGACCCGGAGGAACTGACCCGGCGGCTCAACGGCTATTTCGCCCAGATGGTGGCGGCCGTGCATGCCCACGGCGGCATGGTCGACAAGTTCATCGGCGATGCGGTGATGGCGGTGTTCGGTCTGGGCGGAGAGGCGGATCATTCCCTGGCGGCGGTACGCTGCGCCATGGATATGCGGGAGCGGCTGACCGAGGTCAACGAGGGAAGGAACCCCGGCGACTGGCTGGACAATGGCATCGGGCTGCACGTCGGCGAAGTGGTGGCGGGCCTGATCGGCAGTCCCGACCGCCTGGAATTCACGGTCATTGGCAGTACGGTCAACATGGCGGCCCGGCTGGAAGCCCAGGCCCGCTCGCCGAGGCCACCCATTCTGATGAGCGCCGCCGTCGCGGCAAGGGTAACCGGCCGCCTGGATCTGGTGGCTACCGGGACCATCCACCTGAAGGGTCTATCGGAGGCGGTGGAAACCTTCGCGCCGGCCGGCATCGTTGTGAAGAGTGTGTGATACCAATCCGCGTTGATCGTGACCGATCAGCGCCCTCAATCGCCGGACGCGGGCGTCCGCCCGCTTGGCTTGCGCGCGAACGATCGCACGGGCGCTCAATGCGCCATTCCCAGACCGTGATGAGTCAAGCTCATCTCGGTCTGGTATGATACCGACGGCACCAGTCGCGGTTCCCGACTCGGTCGGAAACCGTTCCAGGATAGGACTCATCAATGAGGATAGAAGGTGCCATCCAACACCAGGTAAATTTCGCTTCCCAGCCCGATTTCCGCAAATGACGGATCATCAACATCCACTGGTACGGATACGTTCATGCAATCAACGACAATCTGACATCGTGTATCGCTGTGCGTCAGAATGCGCACGACCCGACTCTTGACCCCGTTCGACACCGGTTGCCGCGACAGGGCGACACTGCGCAAGGGGAATACGACATCGCCCGGGGTGCCGGAACCGATCGCACTGTCAGGATGGCGCAGGGGTACCCACAGAAGACTCTCCCCCACCGCAGCCAGGACGGCAGCGCCTTTTCGCTCGCGCACGTGCCCGGGTACAGCGGCCCGGTTGGTGCCCAGCAATGCGCCGTGGACCGTCGAGGGTGCCAGGATCACTTGATTGAGCGGGCCAGTCTCCACAATCCG
>JBKACM010000341.1:0-2339 GCA_046269335.1 Alphaproteobacteria bacterium
GTCGTGGTGATTGCGGTGGGGCGGGGGCATTAGCAGGGACACGGGACGCCCCAGAACCTCCTCCGCGTTGTAGCCGAAGATCTGCTCGGCGGCATGATTGAAGGTCTCGACGATGCCGAACTGGTCGATGGTGATGATACCGTCGGCCACCGTCTCCATGATCTTGCGGATTCGCTCCTC
Organism: Alphaproteobacteria bacterium; assembly: GCA_046269335.1. Lineage (GTDB taxonomy): Bacteria > Pseudomonadota > Alphaproteobacteria > Rhodospirillales > Rhodospirillaceae > JADFXL01. Next base: position 181 of record JBKACM010000341.1, read on the forward strand.
GCGGGCCTGGATGGCGCGGGTGGCGCGGAGACGATGGGTGACGTCGGCGATGGTGACGGCGACTCCATCGCTCAGTTTCACCGCTACGATGTGCAGCCAGACCTCCTGGCCATGGCGGCGGGTGGGCCACTCGATATCGATGGTGTTGCCACTCTCCACCACGGCGACCAGGGCGTCGAACAACCCGCCGCTCCCGGCGTCCGGTAGCTTCTCCAGCAGCCGTTGCGCCATCAGTTCCCGGGCATGCAGACCCAGCACCCGCTCGCAGGCGGTGTTGGCCAGGCGCCAGCGAAAATCGATGATGTTACCGCTCTCCGAGGTATGTTCCTCGGGGTCGGCGTGGACGGCCTCCAGGGCCATCACCGCGTCACGGGTGCTGTTGAGCACGCCGTCCAGCAGGACGCCGCTGGCTCCCAGTTCCGCGAAAACCCGTTTGCGCTCCACCGCATAACGCACCGAGCGCTTGAGCTGTCCGGAGTCGAACTCGCCCTTGATCAGAAAATCCTGGGCTCCGTGCTGGACAGCCCGCAACGCCACGGACTCATCGTCCAGTCCGGTGAGCACGATCACGGCGGTGGCGGGGGCCAGCACCAGTACCTGATCCAGGGTGTCGATGCCGCCGGAATCCGGCAGCCCCAGGTCCAGGACGATGGCATCAAAGCCCGACTCGGAGAGAAGGACGCGCTCCACCTCGGCGATGGAGCCCGTGGTCACGACCTGAAACTCCTGCTCCTCGCCCCGCTCCAGGAAAGTCTGTATCAGCCGCGCCGTCGCGGGATAGTCCTCAACGAGCAAGACTCGCAGCATGCCTGCACCTTCGGCTGGACCGGACAACCCGAGGCGCAGGACCACCTCTTCTGTCCTGCGCCCGGCGTCGGGAAAAAGGGGCGCGCCATGGCCGACACACTCCGACAACTGCCTGAAATCCTAATGTAATCCCCCCCTGGGGGTCAACGCGCGGGTATGCGGGAGGCCGCATTTGTATTCAAAGTTTCGTGGACGACCCGGGCACGACCCGCCGCCAGGTTGTGCCCCGGGGGCCGTCCTCCAGCACCACGCCAAGAGATTTTAGCTGGTCCCGGATCCGATCCGCCCCGGCGAAGTCTCGGGCGTTGCGGGCGGCCTTTCTCTGGGCAATCAGGATTTCGATGGCGGCTTCGTCGATGGCGTCGGCACTCCCGCCGCTTCCGGTCTTGAACCATGTCTCGGCGTCCTGGGACAGAAGGCCGAGACAGGCTCCGCCGGCGACGAGCGCGGCCCGGAGCCTTGCCCGCTCCTCAGGTTGGGTTGTCCGGTTGAGGGCCCCAGCGATCTCGTGCAGGTGGGCGATGGCCAGTGGCGTGTTGAGGTCGTCGGAAAGGGCCGTCAGCACCGGTTCCGGAACCTCCACCTCCGGGGTGGGAGAGGAGGTCTGGGCAGTGTTGCGCAGGGCGGTATAGAACCGGTCCAGGGTCTGTTGCGCCTGGTGCAGACCGTCGGCGGTCCAATCCAGGGGCTGGTGATAATGGGTGGCGAGCAGGCACAGCCGGATGGTTTCACCGGGGACGCCCTGGTCCAGGAGTTGGCGCACGGTAATGAAGTTGCCCAGGGATTTGGACATCTTCTCTCCCTCGACCATCAACCAGCCATTGTGCAGCCAGGTATGGACGGGGGGGCTGGCGTGGGCACAGGTACTTTGCGCCAGCTCGTTTTCGTGGTGAGGAAACACCAGATCCTGGCCGCCGCCATGGATGTCGAAGGTCTGACCCAGGTAGGCCTCGCTCATGGCCGAGCACTCGATATGCCAGCCGGGACGGCCCCGGCCCCACGGGCCGTCCCAGCCGGGCAGTTCCGGCGGCGAGGGTTTCCACAGGACGAAGTCGGCGGGGTCCCTCTTGTAGGGGGCGATTTCCACCCGGGCACCGGCCACCATCTCGTCGCGGGAACGGCCCGACAGACAGCCGTAATGGGGGTCCGAGGTCACGCTGAACAGGACATGCCCCTCCGCCTCGTAGGCATGGCCCAGGTCGATGAGGGTCCCGATCATCCGCAGCATGTGCGGAATGTGGTCGGTGGCGCGGGGTTCCACGTCCGGGGGCAGGGTGTTCAGGGCTGCCATGTCCTGGTGGAACTGCAAGGTCGTCTCGGCGGTGATTTCGGTGATGGTGCGTCCCGACTCG
>JBKACM010000342.1:0-2336 GCA_046269335.1 Alphaproteobacteria bacterium
ACGCGGTCCTTGACGCTGCCGGCGACCTGGTCGGTGGCCAGGCCGGGGATGGCGGTCTGGTAGGTGACGTGGGATGCGGTCATGGGACCTCCTGGTTGGTGGGGTGAGGCAGATGGACGGTCCAGGTGGGACCGATGCGGGATGCGGCGGAGAGGACGTGGACGTCCTCGTCGGGCCAGGCGAAGGTGGCGCCGCCGATGCAGTTGAGGTACTGGCCGGGGAGGAGGCGTTGGACGGCCATGATGGCGCTGTACCCTTCGCGGGGATGGCGGGGCGGGCGGAAGTGGAAACGGGCCAGCATGGGCTCGCCGTCGGCGGGCAGGTCGAAGGTGCCGTAGAGGGGCTGAGCTGCGGAGAACTCGCCGACGTAGCCGGCGAACCATTCGTCGGAGTGTGCGCCGCATTTGCCGCGGAGGCGTTCCATGTATTCGGGGTCGGTCATGGGACATCTTCCTCTTCTGGGTCATAGGGCATGATTGGATCGGAGTCGTCGGGAGTGGTGAGGCCGTCGAGGCTGTCGAACGCGCAGGGGCGGATGTCGAGCAACTCGCCGGCGGAGTAGATGTCAAAGAGCGTCAGTTGGCCGTTGCGGCGGGCCTGCTGCAAGTTCTGGATCTCGGCGGCCATGCCCCGCTCCATGAAGACGCGCCAGGCGCGAGGATGGGTGCGACGGAGGGTGGACATGTGGTTGTCTGGGAAGAGCAGGTCGGTGGCGCAGCCCATGCAACCGTTGCGCTTGATGGTCACGCGATGACCAGACGGATCGGTGTATCCTATGTCATAGAGGCTGCTGTACGGCAGGCTGTGGCGGTGAATGTAGGACCAGACGTCGTCGTCGGTCCAGATGGCCATCGGCTGGCAATGCCAGTATGGATCGGCCCTGGGCAGCCAGTTGTGATGGTGGCCGGTGAAGAGGTAGCCGCGGGAGAGAAAGTTCTTGGCGCGGGACCGGGATTCCGCGGCCATGAGACCCTTGAAGATCAGGTCTACGTCGTATTGCTGCTGGAGGCGGAGCATGGGCTGTTTCTTGAGAAAGTCGCAGCAGGCTTGGGAGATCTTGACGTGGCGTAGGACGTCGTAGTAGGCGAGGAGGCTGGCGTCACGGCTGAGGCTCGTGGAGAAGCGGAGGAAGGTGTCGATGTTGATGCGCCGGGCTTCCAGACGGGACCATGCTTTGCCGAGGAGGGGCCAGCCGTATTGGTCCACGCACCACCAATAGGACTGGACGCTTCCGGCGGGCCAGGTGAGCCGATCGCGCTCAAGTTGAGCGGCCAGCTCGGGCGGAGCGGCTCGCTCCAGGGCGTCGGTCGATTTGAGCTTGCCGTCGAGCTTGAGGATGGAGTGGATCTGATCTGTCTTGATCAGATGCTCCCAGATCCGGCGCTGGCCAGCGTAGCGGTAGGACCGGGCGTCGGTGCGGAGGGGTTTGGTCTCGTGGAGGTTGAGCTGCCAGTCGCGGTGGAGCTGGCGGGCGAAGGCAATGCACTCGGGATACTCGACGCCGGTGTTGCCGTAGAGGACGAGGACGCCAGGCATGTGCTGGCGGATCATGTGCAGGAGCACGGTGGAGTCTTTGCCGGCGCTGAAGGCGACGGCGGGCCGGTGACGGCTGACGCGCAGGGCGTCGGCGATCGTGGCGTGAGCGACCGTGATCTTGTCGTCGAGAGGCCGGGCCTGTTGGGTTGCGAGCTCGCGCCAGGTCATGTATCCCATGGTGTCACGCGGCTTCGAGGCTTTGGGCCCAGGTGAAAAGGCCGCACTGGCAGGGCTGGTCGGGGGGGATGGTGAGGCCGTGCTTGATCCAGACGTGGGTCTCACCGTAGCAGGTGGCGGGCTTGGGCTGGAGGCGTATGCGCCGGGGTGGCGTGGACGTGCGCTCGGTGAGGAGCGGATCGGGACTGGACTGTGTGATCATTGCGCCTCCTGTTTCTGAAATAGCCGCATAATCCGGGTGATCTTGTGGATCATCCAGGGGTGCACTTTTGGTGCGGCGGAGTGCACCCTACATGTGCAGTCCAGTGCACCCTACCGCGTGTAGGGTGCAAATAATGCACTCGTAAAGTTGCGGCGCGGGCCTGCCGGTCGTGGCCTCGGGATAGTCATCCACTAGCGGTAGTGCCTCCCTCCAGGATGTTGATCGCGGGCGACGGGCCAAACCAGGCATAACCCTGAACCCGGTAGCGGGAAGTGGTCCTGTGCTGCGTGGTCAGTCGCTCGATGAACATGACCTGGCCGGGGTTTGCGCCGGTCAGATAGTCGAGTGCGTCGATGACGGCCCGGCGGCAGTAGCCGGTCTCCTCGCAGAGACGGTCGAGGCCGGGGTGGGCGATGCCCTG
>JBKACM010000343.1:0-2319 GCA_046269335.1 Alphaproteobacteria bacterium
CTGGATTCTCGCGTGCGTCTTCTCTTTGCCGAGATTCGAAACAATGGCCAGCACTCCATTCTTGGGATGCCGATATAGACTAACGAACACTCCTTCGGGCTCGGCTTTGACGTAGCGAGCGTTCTTCCAATAGGGCAACCATTCCGCGCCCTTCCGATCGAATTCGTCAAAGAGTTTCCAAAGTTTGGCATTGAAATCAATCCCCTCTTTGTTGGCATGGGCGCGGATAGGCAAATCATGCAGCAGGGTCATGGCATACTGCCGGTCGAAGGGATAGGGGATATAGTAATCGAGGAACTCGGTGGGCACGCCCCAGGCATGCCCCTTGAACTGTCCGCGGAACCGATCCAGTGGCAGGTACTCCAGAAGATGCACTCCCTTCCGTTCCGGCGGCGTGAGGCGGTCGCCAAGGATCGACTCGCCGTCCCACACCGTCGTCACCCAAGCCATTGTGGAGGTGATCCAGTAGGTGGCGGCGTGTAGATCAACCTGACCGTCCGGCTTGCGAGACTTTACAATCTGGTAGAGGCGTCGAATCACGTCTCGTCCGGCAAAGAACGGATAGGTAGACCCTACGCTCCCGTCGGGACGGAGATACCCACAACCGTGGTGACGGTTGTAGCACGGCCCGGCCAGACCCAGTCCGTCCAGATAGAACCCGTCGATGTCGAACTCATCCATCAGCCGCGCTGCGCCGTCGAGCACCAGGTTCCGCCAGTCGCTCCCGACACAGGGGACATAGGCCTCGTAGGTCTTGCCCGGCGGGGTGTTGCAGGCGTAGGAATAGATGGAGTACGGAGCGCTGCGATCCCAGTTGACGAAGTCATCCAGGAACGCAGGATATTCCGGGGCGAAATCTGTGAGAATGTTCCCAAGATAGACCGTGACCTGAATCCCGCGCTTGTGGCAGCCCCCGACGATGCGATGAAGCTCGTCGGCATGCCCGACGCACTCGGGCGCGCCGTGGATGTCCGTCCACGCTGAACTGATGAAGTGCGTCCGGACTCCTTTCTCCGCGATATAGTCAAGGCCGGGCTTGCCATCCACCTCCTTGGTCAGAAGTCCGTACGGCTCGCTGTACCAGGGAGAGGAGATGATGCGATAGTCCCACGCATCCCGCGTCACCGGTTTCAAGGGCGTCGCTTCAAGCCCGAAAGTGTAGGAGAGGCCCGGAAGTGACTCGACCGTTCTCGGCACACCGGGCCGCAGCGCCACCGGCTGGGCCACCAGGTGTAGCCTCAGAACCGCCTGCTCCGCGCTGGTCGCGATTTCAATGGCCTGCTTGGAATCGGCGGGAATCCAATCGCGATCCGATTCGGTGAACCACTGCAGGCCGCATTCCTCGTCACCGATCCAGATGGCCGGATTAAAACTCCTGACGACGCCCGCCGCAGGGAGCGCGCCCGGCCCTTTGAACACCGTGTCGCGGTAATAATAGACCAGACTGGCATGCTCACGCCGAAGCGGGATTTCCAAATCCAGCTTCTCAAGCGTCGCGGGCCGGGTCGGCTCCAGGGCGCAATCAAGCCGGATCATTCCGTCATATTCAACCTGCGTGGTCACGGACAGTTTCAGGGACGGATCGGTCGCCGCCTGCAGCAGCGTGACCTTGGCCGGCGTCTCTTCTTTCAGAACCGCCGGCGCCATCGTCCACAGAATCTCGCGTCCATCCACCCGGCCGACGAGCCGGATCGGCTCCGCCAGGACTTCGTGCCCGGCGCTGACAATGTGGCCGGGGAACGGACCGGGCAACCAATGGTAGCTTCGCCCCCAGCACTCGACAATGGCCGGATGCGTGGCTTCCTCCCGAACTTTCAAAGGCGTCCATGGCGCAAGCACCCTATCCGTCATCCCCGCCTTCGTGTCGAGCCACAGCGGCTTTTGCGGAACCCTCACGCTGGCAGAGGCATGGGCCAGAGACCGCCCCGACTTATCTTTCGCCTGAACCCGGATTTCGTAGTCGCCCGGCTCAAGTTTCTCCGGCGCGAACGTCAGTTCGGCGTCTTTGATCCCTTTGGGGTCGGAGACCGTCTTGTTCAAGAGGGGGCGATCCGACCCGGCCTTGACCAACGCCGCCTCCAAAGCGACGGCCCACGGCGTGCCCGTCCGCCGCAGATACGCTTCCGCGGTAACGACGCCGGAGCGGAAGAAGAAATGCGGCCGCAGTCCCAGGCGGTGCTCAGGGGATTTGAGAGACGGATCCGGGGCGGACGCCTGGCTGAGTTGCCGGATTTCGTCCGCGGACAAGGCGCGGCTATAGAGCCGCACGTCGCTCATTAAACCGGAATACCGGCCGCCGAGAAGCAGACGGGATCGAAA
>JBKACM010000344.1:0-2318 GCA_046269335.1 Alphaproteobacteria bacterium
GACGATGGATCTCCTTGAACGCCGGGTGCTCCCGCCCCCCCAGCCACTCGAACAGGACCATCTCCAGGGTCACCAGATGGACGCCGACGGTCGCCATCCGACGATAGGCGGCAGCTTCGCTTTCGGCGTGCCGGGAGGAACAGGCATCGGTCACCACGAACACCTCCCGACCCAGCGCCTTCAGGCCCAGAGCCGTCTGCAAGACACAGACGTGCGCCTCGATACCGGCGACGACGACCCCGGGGCGGGCAGCAGCAGCAAAGCCATCCAGACGGGCCATCACCGTAGGCTCGGCCGCGCAGGAGAACGCGGTCTTGACCAGCGTCGAACCTTCCGGTGCCAAGTCACGCACATCGAACATGGTGGGCCCCAGTCCCTTCGGATACTGCTCGGTGATGGTGACGGGTATCCCGAGCCGCGTGGCCGCATGCACCAGCAGGGCGCATCCCCTGAGAACCTTGCGCGGATCGTCCATGACCGGGGCCAGACGTTCCTGAACGTCGATGATCAACAGCGTGGAGGTATCGGAACCGATCAGCATGCGCTCTCCCTCGGTAGAAGCATCGGGGCCGGACAAGTTCCGCCCTCCGCCAGGGTAGCTCACCGACCGCGAACGTTGACAGGGCGTTTTGACGCCCTATTATCCGTAGCAGCCCTGAACCCCCCTTGTTTCCGGTGTCTCCGGGGCGCGGAGCCGGCGCAATTCAGCGCGCGGCGTGGAAAGGCGCAATCGAACGCTAATGAGCTTTGCTGATTTGGGGCTGAGCCCCGAGACCCTCAAGGCCGTCGCCGAGGTCGGCTACACCGTCCCGACCCCAATCCAGGCGCAGGCCATTCCCGTAGTTCTGATGGGGAGCGATGTCCTGGGCCTGGCGCAGACCGGGACCGGCAAAACCGCCTCCTTCACCCTTCCGATGATCGAGATACTGGCGAGCGGGCGGGCGCGGGCGCGAATGCCACGTTCCCTCATCCTGACGCCAACCCGCGAGTTGGCAGCCCAAATCGCCGAAAACTTCGCTCTCTACGGAAAATACCACAGGCTGACCATGGCGCTGCTGGTGGGGGGGGAGTCCTTCACCGATCAGATCCGTCTCCTGGATCGTGGCGTGGATGTTCTGATCGCCACTCCCGGCCGGCTTCTCGACCTCTTCCAACGAGGCCGCGTCCTGTTGTCCGATGCCAAGATCCTGGTGATCGACGAGGCCGACCGCATGCTCGACATGGGGTTCATTCCCGACGTGGAGCGCATTGCCTCCCTGCTGCCGCGCACCCGGCAGACTCTGTTCTTTTCCGCCACCATGCCGCCGGAGGTCAGGCGGCTGGCGGATACGTTCCTGAAGGACCCCAAGGAGATCCGGGTGTCTCCCCCGGCGGCCCCTGCCGCGACCGTGGTCCAGGGGCTGGTGGTGGTGGATGCCCGCGACAAGCGCGAGTCTCTGCGCTATCTGCTGCGGACCGAGGCGGTCAAGAACGCCTTCATCTTCTGCAACCGCAAGCGGGACATCGGTACCCTGCACCGTTCGCTGGTCCGTCACGGTTTCTTGGCGGTGATGTTGCACGGGGATATGCCTCAGTCGCAGCGCACCGAGACTCTGGAGAAGTTCAAGGCCGGCGAGTCCAGCCTGCTGGTGTGTTCGGACGTGGCGGCCCGCGGCCTTGACGTTACCGCCATGTCCCATGTCTTCAACTTCGACGTGCCGATCCACGCCGAGGACTACATTCACCGCATCGGCCGCACGGGCCGTGCCGGGCTTGAGGGACGTGCCTTCACCATTGCCACGCCGGAGGAGGGGCGGCACGTCGCGGCCATCGAGGCTCTCCTGGGCAAGGCCGTTCCTCGCGTCACCATGGAGGGGATCGTGCAGCAGGATCTTGTGTTCGATGAATCCGAGGGCCGAGGTTCCGGCCGGGGACGCGGCAGGTCCCGTGGAAGGGAAAAGGAGCGTGTCCAGGAAAAGGCTTCGGCTCCAGGCTAAGGAAGGTGCGCATGAGCACTGCGGCTGCGTGCATGTTCACCACCTCGGACATCTCTCGTGACGAGGTAGTAATGTGCTTCCGCAGCGCCTTCTGGAAACCAGACATGTCAACCGTGACACTCATTGTGCCTGATCGGTTTTTCCGTTCAACTCTTCACGAGCTTTCGACGAGGACGTGCTCAACCACGCGTTCGCAGCGATGGTGGCTTGCACGATTGCACCACCCACCACCACGATCCATGTCACGCTAGGCACGTCAGCAATACTCTTGTCTTGGAGCACGGCCAGGCCCGCTACGACTGACGCACAGAACGCTCCAATGACGCGCCCGTAGAAGCTGAC
>JBKACM010000345.1:0-2312 GCA_046269335.1 Alphaproteobacteria bacterium
GTCCTCCCCCCGCCATACCGGCTGGGGCAGGTCCACCATGTTCATGAGCCATTCCTGGATTTTCCAGCGCCACTCATACTCCCCGAACCCACGGACCAGATCCCCCTTCAGCAACAGGGCGATACCCAGGTTGGCGTGGGCCAGGGCGTAATCCGGCTTCAGGGTGATGGCCCGTTCATAGCCGGCGATCGCCTCCTCCAACCGGCCCAGTCCCTTGACAGCGGTGGCGAGGTTGTTGTGGGCTTCGGCGAAATCAGGAGCAATGGCGATGGCCTGCTCATAACGGCTGACCGCCTCCTCCAGCCGCCCCAGTTCTTTCAAAACCAGGCACAGGTTGTTGTGGGCCTCGGGAAAATCCGGACGCAGAATCAAGGCTCGCTCGAAACAGGCCAGGGCCGCTTCGAACCGTCCCTGGGACTGAAGCGCCGTCCCCAGGTTATAGTGAATTTCCGGGAAACCAGGCTGAACCGCCACTGCCTGGCGGAAATACTGCACCGCCTGCTCCAGCTTGCCCTGATTGTTGAGGACGATGCCCAGATTCAGGTGGGGTGCGCGCAGATCGGGCCGCAACCGCAACGCCCGCTGGGAATGGGCCACGGCCTCCTCCAGCCGGCCCACTTCCCGCAGAGTGTCGGCCAGCCTGCCGTGGGCCTCGGCCAGTTCCGGCTTGACCGCCAGGGCCCGCTCATAACAGGCCACGGCGCGGCCAAGGTTGCCCTGGTCCCGCAAGGTCTCGCCGAGATTGTAGTAAGCCTCGGCCAGATTGGGATCAAGAGTCAGGGCGTGCTCGAAACAGGCGGCGGCTTCCTCCAGACGTCCCTGCTCCCGGAAAGCGTTGCCGAGGTTGGAATGATACACCGCCGCCCTGTCGTTCAGGACGATGGCCCTGGCGATCATTTCGTTGGCAAGTCCGTAACGCCCCGTCTGCGAGGCCACCACCCCCAGGAGATGCAGGCTGTCGGCATGCTCGGGCTCAACCGACAGAATCCGGCGATAGGCGTCCTCCGCCTCGGCAAAGCGGCCCGCCTTGTGATGGTCGATGGCGATTGCCAACGCCTCCGCTATGGTGATCATGCCGCCGCCCATTTCCGGTAGAGTGCCCAGGACCGCCGATATCGACGGGACGATGTTGCGCCGATACCCCCCGCCGGTATTAGAGCATTTTCGGGCGAAGGAAAAGGTTGGACAGGACACCTTCGAGGTCACGTTTATATTTCTCGTGTTTTTAGAGTGGCGAAGCGGCACTATGAGGACAGGGAACGACCCGCGAGCAACGGCCCCGGAGACGAGGAAGGATGGACCCTACGGATACGCACCCTTCCCATACCGCCGGATCGACGCCCTCTCTTCCTCGACACCGTCACTGGTTCTGGCGCATCGCGGATCGCGTACCGCTGCTGGCACGTGTCCTGCTGGCCTGTCTCGTCCTTGGTGCCCTGACGATGTACGGCAGTTACCTCCATCAGGCACCGGAGGTTCGCGAGCAGACCCGGGAGCGTCTTCTGAAACACCTGGCCGAGGAAGCCGGAGAGGACAGGGAAGACTTCGAGCACGCGATCCAGGGGCATGGCCAGGTCGTGAGGATTTTCGGCCACCAGGTCGACCTTCGCGATCATATGACCCGATGGGAGGATACGCCCGCGACGGAAACGCTTCTGGAATGGGGCGACGATCCCCCCTGGCTTCCGGATCGGAGCCTGCTGGGCCGTTTCATCGTGCCGGAGTGGTTCATCCTGTTGGACGAAAAGGGACGCGGCCGCGAGACCTTCCAGACCTCCAGCCGCAGACCACCGCCGGGTTTGGTGCATCCCTCCGATGATTTCCTTCGCATCACCCGCATCCACGCCCACGTTGCGAATTTGGGCGATGGAGGCCCCCTGGTGATCGCCGCTTCGCATACGGTAAGAGGTGAGAACGGCACGCCACTGGGAACGCTCCTGGTCGGGTCCCGGCTCGATAGCCGTTTTCTCGCGCTGGCCCACAAGCAACGCCCGCACAACGACGACGTGATCACCCTGATCCTGCGGGATTCCGAATCCCCGGTTGCCTCGACGGACGAATCCAGGGTGCCGACGGGAAGCACGCTTTCGTCGCTCTCCCAGGATTATCTGTCAATATCGCTCCCCTTTCTGGACAGCGGAACGACGGATATTCGCTTCAAACTTGTATCATTTCTTCCGGCGGCAATCCTGAGCGAAGAAATGGGCCGTGTTCTGGATTTTCAGTTCCACCATCAGGTTGTCGTTGCCGTCTTCTTTACCGTCTTTTTCCTGATCGTGTTGTCGACGACGGCGGTTTCACTCCGGCGTCTT
>JBKACM010000346.1:0-2276 GCA_046269335.1 Alphaproteobacteria bacterium
GGCTGAAGACGTTCGATTTCGATATGACGGTAGGGATGTGGGGGGCTTCCCACTCTCCCGGTAACGAACAGCGCGACAACTGGGGCTCCGTCGCCGCCGATCTGCCCGGCAGCAGCAATCTGGTTGGGGTCAAGAGCCCGGTGGTGGACCAGTTGATCGAGATGGTGATCCAGTCTCCCGATCGCGAAAGCCTGATCAATCGCACCCGGGCCCTGGACCGGGTTCTGCTGTCGGGTTTTTACGTCATTCCCAACTGGCACCTTACCTATAGCCGTGTCGCTTACTGGAACAGGTTCGACCGGCCAAAGGTCCTGCCGATGAAGGGGTTCCAGTTCTTCACCTGGTGGGTGGACCCGAGCCGAAAGGCCCCGTGATACCGACCGGTATTGCGACGTTGACACGGAACGGACATCTACGCATAGTGTCCGGCGATAGTAGAAACACAAGATATCGCTCCGTCCAGGGAAGGAAGCGCGCATGCGCGCCGCATTGAGTCCTGTCGCAAGGTCGTTTGGAAATCCGCTGGATCTGGTGGAAGAGATTGTCATCGGCCATAACTGGGAATTCAATCGCCGCGGCCCGGACGAAATGTTGGCGGAGGTACCAGGCCGCTGGTCCACCTACAGTCTGTTTTTTGCCTGGTCGGATGAGCTTCAGGCCATGCATCTGTCCTCGACCCTGGACATCCGCGTGCCCGAACGTCGGCGGCCGGTGGTTTGCGAACTGCTCGCCAACGTCAACGAGCGCATGTGGCTTGGTCATTTCATCCTCTGGGCCGAGGAGTCGATGCCGATGTTCCGTCATTCCGTTCTGGCTCGTGACGCAGCCGCCATCAGCCAGGAGCATCTGGCCTCCCTGGTGGATATCGCCATCACCGAGTGCGAGCGTTTCTATCCGGCGTTCCAGTTCGTCATCTGGGGGGGCAAGGATCCCGAGGAAGCGGTTACCGCCGCCATGCTGGATACGGTAGGTGAGGCATGAGCCGGGTCCTTCTGGTCGGCTGTGGCAAGATGGGAGGAGCCCTGCTGGCCGGTTGGGTCGATCTTGGTATGGGAGCCGACAAGATCGTGGTCGTGGAGACGGACCCGGACCAGCGGCAGACGGTGCGGACCCGACACGGAGTGTCGGCGTTTGCCTCCGCCTCCGACCTGCCGGAGTCCTTTCATCCGGACGTGGTGGTGCTGGCGGTCAAGCCGCAGGCCATGGCTGACGTCGTGCCAGGATACCGGCGTTTCGCCGGCGGGGAGAGCGTGTTCCTGTCCATAGCCGCCGGCAAACCCATCGGCTGGTTTGCGGAACGGCTGGCCGCGCACACTCCGATCGTCCGGGCGATGCCCAACACGCCCGCCGCCATACGGCGTGGGATGACCGTGGCCTGTGCCGATCCCCAGGTCTCTCCTCTCCAGCGACAGCGCTGCGACGCGCTTCTGACTGCGGTGGGGGAGGTGGCGTGGGTGGAAGAGGAGTCCCTCATGGACGCCGTCACCGCCGTATCCGGCAGTGGCCCGGCCTATGTGTTTCTGCTGGTGGAGGCTTTGACTCGGGCCGGTACGACGGCCGGCTTGTCGGCCGGGCTGGCGGGGCGGTTGGCCCGCGCTACCGTGGTCGGATCCGGGGCCCTGCTGGGAGAGGCTGTGGCCATGGAGCCGGCGACCCTCCGCCAGAATGTGACCAGCCCCGGCGGCACCACCGCCGCCGCCCTGGCGGTACTGATGGCCCCCGACGGCCTGGAGGTCCTGATGACTCGGACGGTGGAGGCCGCGGCGCGACGGTCGCGGGAGTTGTCCGGGTGATAAGGAAATCCCCCCTTTATACGGCCCGGCCGATGACCTTTGGTCAGTTCGTGCCGGGACGATGACGCTCATACCAACGGCACGAGGCCTTGACTCGTACCGTTGGTATCAAGCCCGCGCGGCGTCTGAGCGGAACCCGCTCCGCACGAAGTCAGAACTTCGTGCGGATGGTATCAGGCGGTAAAATTGATCAAACCGCCTCGAACCCAAAGTATCTTCTTCGAACGACGGGTTCGGCTACGAACTCGTACTGGCCGTTTATCATCGTCGGTCATGTCCAGCCCTCGTATCGAGACGCGATATCGTCCACTCTCGCCAAGGTAGTGGAATTCCGACCAGGCCAGACACCGCGGCGAGCTTGCGCTGAGGGAGCGCAAACAAACCAGGTAGCTTTCCCCGCCTTGCGGCATGGAAGGATGACCTTATATCATACCAGACCGAGATGAGCTTGACTCATCACGGTCTGGGACTGGCGCATTGAGC
>JBKACM010000347.1:0-2272 GCA_046269335.1 Alphaproteobacteria bacterium
AGAAAGAGCCGCCGATCTGTTGATCGCAAGTTGCGGCTTAGAGGAAGTATTTATTTAGTAAATAGCAGGGGCTCCGCTCCCCATTGGAGTCGGTTGAACTGTCTGCGCAGATCGTTGGACGACTTCAGATAGATGTCATAGCCCAGGATCTGATTTTCCACCGACGGGGTCATGGCATCAATCAGGGCATCGACGTCGAAGCGCTGGGAAAGCTGGTCCCGGAACTCCTCCAGAACTTCGATGGCACAGTCGCCATAGTCGAAAATGTCCAGAAGGCCGCACAGCCGCAACAGACGCTCGTCCGTCCACTCCAGGGTCTTGTGTGTCCACCCCTCCCGCCGCTCGCCGACCGGGTCGCGGAAGTACAGGGCATCCCCGGTGGTCGCCTGACCATAGGGGGCCTGGTCATAGCGAAGTCTTACCGAGCGCGTCGCCGGATCGTAGGCACCGCCCAGACGGCCGACGGGCAGGGTGGTACGGGGCTGACGATGCAGGCTGAGGTCGTAGAAGCGGAAACCTGCGTCCCGGATGAACGTATCCAGCTCGGCGAAGGTGGGCTGTCCCTTCATCACCGGGTCCCACCACAGCTCGGTCTGGATGCACAGCACCCCCATGTCGGACATGGACTGCCGGGCCCCGCGCATCACCTCCAGCTCGGCCCCTTCCACGTCAACCTTCAGAAAATCCATGTGATGGACATTCTCCCGCGCGACGAAGGTGTCGAGCCGGATGGTTGGAACCTGGACCTCGCGCATCACGTCCAGATTCCGCCAGGGGAAGCGCGACATCCAGGCTGGATTGCTACGGTTCAGGCCGGAGGACAGGTCCAGGCGGGTGATGTGAAAGGTCCTCTCTCCGTCCTCCCCGGCGATGGCATAGGGGTAGAAACGCGCCAGACCATTGGGATTGTGGGCGTTGAGGCGGTCGCACTCCTCCTGGTCTACCTCGAAACCGATAATACGGCACAGGGAGGAGAGATGCCGATAGACGTGGTGATTGGCGGAACGGGCACCGATGTCCACCAGCATGTAGCGCTGGTCCGGATCGGTCAGAAGACGGGACAGCAGCTCCGGCGAGCGGGGCGACGGATTCGGCGAATCAAAGGTCATGGTTCCCCCCAAAAAAAGCGGTCGCAGGAACTTCTCCTGCCTCTATCAGGGAACTTTCCGGGTCCCCGAGCAGCCGCATCCTCCGCCGGATGCGCACGTGGTGGTGGTTGCTTCGCTCTCATCCCCAGCTTCCGGTGTTGCCGCAACGGTCTCCGTTTCCGCCGGCTCCCGGCGCAGGTTGAGGTAGATCAGCACCGGCATGCCGATATAGATGGACGAGTAGGTACCGATGAGGATGCCCCAGATCATAGCCAACCCGAATCCGTGCAGGACATCGCCCCCGAAAAAGTAGATCGCCAGAGACGCCAGCAGGACGGTGGAGACGGTCAGGATGGTGCGGGACAGAGTTTCGTTGGTGCTGAGGTTGAGCAGTTCGATCAGGGGCAACTTCCGGTATTTTCGCAGATTCTCGCGCACCCGGTCATAGACGACTACCGAGTCATTGATGGAGTAGCCGGCGATGGTCAACAGGGCCGCTACCGTCGTCAGGTCGAATTCCAGTTGGAAGAACGAGAAAAGACCCAGAGTGGTGACGGTATCGTGAATCAGGGCAAACATGCCGCCCAGACCATACTGCCATTCGAACTGGAACCACAGATAGGCTCCGATGCACAGGATCGACAACGTCAGGGCCAGGGCTCCGTCCCGCACCAGCTCGGCACCCACCTTGGGGCCGACCACCTCGATCCGGCGATACTGCATCTCCGCCCCCAGCGCACCCTTGATCCGGTTCAGGGCAGCGGTCTGAACGCTTTCGTCACCGGGCTGCTGGCGTACCCGGATCATCACTTCGTCGTTGGAGGTACCGACCCCCTGAAGCGACACTTCTCCCAGGCCCAGTCCGTTGAGGGACGAGCGCATGTGGGCCAGATCGGCCGCTCCTCTGGTCTTCACCTCCAGCAGGATGCCGCCGGCGAAATCGATGCCGTAGTTGAACCCGAGCGTCATCATGGAAAGGATGGACGCGAGGATGGCCAGAACCGACATCGACAGCGCGATACGGCGCTTGCCGATGAAATCGATCTTCGTGCCGTGAGGTATGAAATGGATTCCGCGAAACATCACCGAACCTCGGAAGTGAACCTTATACCGCCGTGCAGATATTTTGACCCATGGTCAAAATATGCACAGACGGCACGCTCAAGCGCCGCGCGGGCTTCACG
>JBKACM010000348.1:0-2268 GCA_046269335.1 Alphaproteobacteria bacterium
CTCTACACGACGGACATCAGGAAATCGTGGCCGAGTGTTCGCCCGGGACTCTTCGAGATATGTTCGGCCGCCCGCGATTGGAACTCCGAGGACGTGTACGCCATGTGCGTATCGGCCCGGGCTGTCTGTCTGCTCTCCAGCGAGGACGACGGCTTCATTGTCGTCTCGGAATCTTCAGACACTCTGACCGGAGAGAAAGTTCTGTTCATCGTCGCGGCCTACTGCAAGTCCGGGAACGCGAACGAGAAGTACATGGACGACATCGAGGCCCTGGCTCGGAATGTCGGGGCAACGGCCATCGAGGCGGCAAGCGTCAGGCGAGGCATAGGGCGGCTTGAGGGCGCCATCGTCGGAGCCGATACGGCGGCCGTCAACAGTGCCCATCATCAGGCGGTCAGGACCACGGGGCCCGACGTTGTCGTCAATGCCACCGCCTCCGACGGCGTGATCGAGGGGATCGAGGTGCCGGCGCGGCGTTTCTGCCTGGGGGTGCAGTGGCACCCCGAATACGAGATCACGCCCGCGGATACGCGGCTGCTGTTGGCCTTCGTGGACGCCTGTCGGGCATGACGGTCCCGGGCAAACTCCGTCCCAGGAGCGATTCCCCCGAGGAAGCCGGCGGGCGAATCGCCAAAGTGCTGGCCCATGCAGGCCTGTGCTCCCGCCGCGACGCCGAGCGCTGGATCGCCGAGGGGCGGGTCAAGGTCAATGGCCAGGTCCTGGACTCCCCGGCCTTCAACGTCAAACCCGCCGATATCGTCACCGTCGACGGTGCGCCGCTTCCGGAACCTTCCGCCCCCAGGCTGTGGCGCTATCACAAGCCCAGGGGGCTGGTAACCACCCATCGTGATCCGGAAGGCCGGGCGACGGTGTTTTCCTCTCTCCCCCCCGACTTGCCCCGGGTGGTGTCGGTGGGTCGTCTGGATCTGACTTCGGAGGGGCTGCTGCTGCTGACCAATGACGGCGGATTGGCGAGACGGTTGGAACTTCCGGCCTCGGGCTGGCTTCGGCGCTACCGTGTCCGGGTCCATGGCGAGGTGGATCCCGCTCGTCTGGTGACTCTGGAGCGGGGCGTAACGGTGGAAGGCGTGACGTATGGCCCGATCAAGGCGGTACTGGACCGGGTCCAGGGCAGCAACGCCTGGCTGACCATCAGTCTGCACGAGGGCAAGAACCGTGAGATCCGCCGGGTGCTGGAACACCTGGGATGGTCGGTGTCCCGTCTGATCCGGGTTGCCTATGGCCCCTTCCAGCTTGGCAACCTGCCATCGGGCCAGGTCGAAGAGGTCCCTGGCAAGGTTCTGAAGGAGCAGATCGGTACCGGTAATGCCGCGGCGTCGCCGGTCAGGCGGGATCGGAATCAAAAAATTAGAATAAAACTAAAATAAACTAGCAAGTTGGGTTCTCCCTTGTTAGGGTGCGGTCTCTCTGCTGAGGAACTAGGCAGATTTCGCGCTTGCACAAGGAATGGAACCCATGCCCCTTTTTCCTCTGACTGGTCGGGAGCGGCGGTTCGGTGACGACGAATTGATCGTTTCCAAAACCGACGCCACAGGTAAAATTCGATACGCTAACAGCGTATTCCTGAGGGTTGCGGAATATCGGGAAGATGAGGTGCTGGGTCAGCCTCACAGCATTGTTCGGCACCCGGACATGCCCCGGTGTATCTTCAAGCTGCTGTGGGACACGGTGAAGGCGGGGCAGGAGATTTTCGCCTACGTCGTCAATCGCAGCAAGTTGGGAGATCATTACTGGGTGTTTGCCCATGTAACGCCGAATTTGGGGCCGGATAGGCGGATCCTGGGCTACCATTCCAGCCGTCGTTCGCCGAATCGCGAGGCGCTGGTTGCGGTCCAGCAGCTTTATAGCCAATTGTTGGCCGAGGAGAAGCGTCACGGTGATCCGAAGGTGGGGCTTGCGGCTTCCTTCGCGATGCTGGGCGACATCCTGAGCGGGAAGGGTGTCGAGTACGACCAGTTCGTTCACAGCCTTTAACAAAGTTACGGAGCGTCTTGGGATCCTGTGGGGGTCGGAGGCGTTCGTCGTCTGCGTTGCCCTGGTTTACGCCGCGGTCCTGCTGACGGGACTGCCGACGGAGCCGGTGATGGAGCCGGATTCCGGTTCCTATCTTTCTTTCGCACCGATTCGCCAGGCAGGCTACCCTCTGTTCCTGGCGGTTTTCGGCCCTGTCGGGGCCGTGGTCGCCCGAGAGCCAATCCCAGGACGGCCAGGGCAGCGGCATACAGGATCGGCTGGGCGACCACGGCC
>JBKACM010000349.1:0-2265 GCA_046269335.1 Alphaproteobacteria bacterium
CGATATGAAAGCCTCGGTGACGAGCTCTGCTACTGACCGTTGAGAGTAGTTATACCAGCTCTCGATCGACTTCGCGAATGTCCACAGCAACTCCACAGCGCGGGACGCATCAGGGGCAGCGCTTCTGGCTGCGAACTTGATGGCGCCCCACGCGCCATTGACGACGTGTGCTTTCGTCACGGCCAACTGGTCGATCTTCCGCATGACCTCATCGCCGTACATGCGCGAAAAGAGTCCATAGCATCCGCCATCCTGGTTTTCCATAGCGGGATTCCCTTTACATTTGAAGTATTCTGCCTGCACTTGGGATGTATACGCGTCAGTGAAGGCGCCCTGGACGACACCCTGTTGATTGCGGGGCGTGACCGTGTCCGGCACGGTATAGACTGCGAGTGCTGGAGGGAGGTTCTCTTTCCGTTGTTTGAGTTTCAGGGCGATGATGAGACGGTTCTCGAGGTTCACGCCCTGTATGAGGCCGCCGACCGCAAGCGCCGCCTGGTTACCTCCCCATACGATGGTCTGTCCGATGGGCAGGCTGAAGTTCACCAGGATGGCCGCGACGATGACGTTTAACAGCGCGGGACGATAGTAGTACGCATGGCCGGCCTTCCAGACGGTGTGGAAGATGGTGCTGAAGGAGATCACGATAAAGAAGACGATGAAGAAAGAATTGCACAGGTCGCGGAACAGCTTCCACACCGTGTAGACCGCGATGCCACCGTAGTTAGCCGTCGGATTGAGGATGATGGGTGTCAGGAGGCGCAGCAGCCACATCATCAGCTGACCGATGAGACCAACGACGCCGCTGAGGAACGAGTTTATGACCGCCAGGATGAACTGAGTGACGGTGCCCTCAAACGTAAAGAAATCTATGGCATGTGCCGAGGCAGGCCAGAGCAAAATGGCCAGAGCGGCTAGCACGAGGACTCCAGATGCGGCGTATCGGTAGCGCATGGGGATCAGAGAGAGCCGTCGGTACAGACCATGACAATGGAGCCGCCATCGATGCGGATGAAGTTGTCGGAGGTGATGATGCGGACCGCCACCTGCATACCTCCCATGTCGAAGACGATCTGGTCGTCTTCGGAAACGTGCGGGTGGCAGACACCGCCCTGCATACGGTTGCAGACCGCCTGCAGGACAAGCCGTCGATCGACAGCCGCACTGATCTCATTCGTTCCGTTGATGAAGAATCCTGGGTCCGTTTGACGCGTCTCAGCGATTATAGGAGCAACAATTTGTCGTGGGAAGTCGCTGAACGATTGACTGGGGCACTGCGTGCACTGGGGGTTTTGCGTCAGGCACGCGGGACTGTTCGGGTCGGGCGTCGGCGATGAGCCGGGTGCGGGTGTCGGTGTCGGTTCTGGCGTATAGTTCTCGGGTTGCTGCTGTGGTCCCTCTTCGTATTCAAGCGGCAGCGGCGCATTTGCCAGGTCCAGCAGCCGTACGCGGATGCGCGAAGCGACGTCATTCATGGCACCCTGTTCCCCTGTGGCATTGTTCCACTCGTCACGTGCCGCATCGATATCCGAATCAACGATGTCCCGTGTCGAGCCCGGAACCTGCTTGATGCTTCCATAGGCGATGCAGGCTCCGCTCTCAGGATCATCCTGACACTCACTCATGACCGGAAGGAATCCGCCCGACCCGCCGTTGGCCATCGCGGCTGCGTTCTCACGCATGGCCGCGACCTGTTTCTGGTATTCAGACTGGATCATCGCGATGAGCTGCGTCGGGCTGTTTGCGCCCGATGTAGCTGCCATGAGGCCATCAATACCGCCATTGGCTTCGTACTCGGCGTCGGTCGTCGCGTCGAAGTTGTAATCGTCGGGAATGGTGCACTGCCACTGCAGTAGCGGCGGAGTTCCGCCGTTGACCGCGAGGCCGGTGGCGCCCAGCGGTGGCGGGTTGTCGCGGTACGACTGCGGGACGTTCGCCGCGTCCAATACGGCGTCCGCGAGCTGCTGGCACGCCGGGTTGCGCGCCTGCGCGCCATAGTTGGCCAGGAGCGCCCACATGCGGCGTTGGGCCATCTTCTCGGGCCGGATCTGCAGCCACTCATTTTCGAGGGGCATCCAGTCCACTGCCCGCCAGAGCGGAACCTTGCCGCGCTCTTCGGTGACCTCATATTGGCGTACCATGTAGCCCACCGAGACGTTGCGCAGGATACCCTCCTGGACATCCTTGAAGATGGCGGCAACCCCGTCCCGGCTGGAAAAGCGCACAGTGGCGCGACCCTCTCCGTTGGCAATCCATGCCTTTTCC
>JBKACM010000350.1:0-2252 GCA_046269335.1 Alphaproteobacteria bacterium
GCCTTTTCAGGTCTCGTTTACCCACCCCACATGAGTTCGAAGAGGTCCCGCAACGCTTTCCCCTTGCACTCGCAGGGTGTCGTGTACATGTTGGGATCCTTTTCGGCGATTCGGACCAACGTATCGATCTCCCGCATCATCCGGTCTTCTGTAATGCCGGCATCCCTCAAACATAAAGGTTCCCCGATTTCTTTCTGGATCGATCTGACCCGGCCGATGAAGGCATCCACCGCATCCTTAGGGGATGGGTTTTGGATACCCACAAATCTGGCTAGTACCGCAAGGCGCTCGACCGGGTCCGGGACCCCTTGGATCGGTGGATTGGAAGCGATATAGGTCAGCGAATAAGGCAAGGCAATCCCGATGGCACGCCCGTGTGAAAGATGGAAGACGGCACCGGCCGAATGGCCCAGCGCATGGGAGAGGCCGGTATTGCTGTTACCGAAACCCAGCCCTGCGATGGTTGCCGCATTCTGCATTTTCTCCCTTGCCATGAGGTTCGAGCCGTCACGGCAGGCCACGGGAAGCCAGTCCATGGCCATTTTCACGGCCTGCAGGCAAGGGCCGTCGCTGAAATCGTTCTGTTGCCTGGAGACGTATCCGTCCACTGCATGAGCGATGACGTCGAGGCCGGTGCTGGCGGTCACGTCCTTCGGCAAGGTCATGGTCAGATTGGTCTCAAGGACGCATAGGTCGGGAACGATGTCATTGTGGGCGAAGACGATTTTCCGGTTCATGGCCCGGTCCGCAAGCACGGCAACCCAGGTCACGTCAGCCCCTGTGCCGCTGGTCGTCGGCACCGCGACGAACCGTGCCTTTTGGCGCAGGTTCAGCTTGACCTTGGGCAGGATAGCCTTGGTCAGATCACCAGAGGCCAGGTCCGGCCTCTCAAAGAGCACCCAAGCGGCTTTTGCCGTGTCTATGGCCGATCCTCCGCCGAAGCCGATCACCCACTGGGGATTGGATTCGAGGAGAAACCGGCTTGCCGCAAGGGCAATATCCAGGGTGGGGTCGGCTTCCACTCCGTCCCACAGGGTCACTTGATATCCCGCGGCCCTTACGCTTTCAACCAATTCGGCGCATTTCTCCTTCAGGATGCGATCCGTGATGATCGCGGCGCGATCACCTTTGCCCTCCAGCTCAGCAGACAGCCTCTTTAGGGCGCCTTTCCCGTAGATCACCTTTGGACTGAGAAAATAGGGCATACTTTTTCTCCTTCCCTTGCAGGTTGTGATCTTCCATCATGTTGGTTAAACGATACGAGGCCGGTTGTCAACCAATGCCCGTTTCAGAGCCACTCCCGCAGTTTCCCCAGGGTCTCGTCCGCTTCCCTCACGATCCGGTCGAGCAATTCCTTCACCGCAGGAATGTCGTGGATACGACCTGCTACCTGGCCGCCAAGCACGGGCGTCTCCTGGATGTTCCCCTTGAAGAGGTTCTCCAGGCCGGTGACCTCCAAGTCGAGGATCTCCGATGTGGAGCCCGTCGGATTGCCCTTGAAGAGGTCCGGAGCACCCCGGAGCGTCGCGTCAACCAGTTCCAGGGCGCGGGCGTTGCGGATGAAGCGCATGGGGCCGAAGAACCCCCGCGCGACCAGGGTGTTTTCCTCTGTTGCGCTTACGAGTAACTTCTTCCATGCCTCCGCGAACTCACTTTCCTTGGTGGCGATCATGCGCGTCCCCATCTGGATGCCGATGGCGCCCATGGCGAGCGCCGCCACCAGCGAGCGGCCGTCGCTGAACCCGCCTGCCGCGACCACCGGCCTGGACACGCACTGAACCACCTCCGGCACGAGCTCCGATTCGGACCAAAAGAAAGAGGAGCGCCTGTTGGGGTTCGCGGACGGAAAGGTACGTCGTATGCTCACAAAGTCGCGGATCGCCGGGCTCGGCCTTAATTTCCAGTCGTGCGCCAACATGATCTTCGTCGGGCCTGACTACAGCTTCGAGGCGGACTTCCAGTCTGTCCGTCGGTGCTGGCGATTCGGGCAGACGCGGGATGTCTACGCGCACCGCATCTTCGCGGCGACCGAGGCTGCGATTTGGGCCAACGTGTCGGGGAAGCGCGACCAGCACGACGAGATGCGCCGGGAGATGCTGGAGGCGTCTCGTCGCGAGGCGGCAGAGCGGCGCGGCGACAAGGTCGAGTACGTCCCGAACGTCCCGATGGAGAAGCCGGAGTGGATGGTGAGCCGTGAGTAGCAACAACAACCAGGACAACAACCGAATGAACGTCATCAACCAGTCCATCGG
>JBKACM010000034.1:0-15272 GCA_046269335.1 Alphaproteobacteria bacterium
CAGCAGCGCTCCGGTCTTCGACTGGCGGGAGGCGTCGGGCGAGTGGGCGACCCCCATGAACGCCACGCCGAGGCGGTGGCCGACCGTGTGGTGCGGGGCCATTCCGCCGCCGATCTGCTGCAACGCTATGCCCGTCCGCAGGACAAGGAGGAGTCTTGTTGCGGCGTGCAGCGGTTGCCGTTGACCAACACGCCCAAACTGGCGGGGCAGTGGTTCGTCAATCCGATCGGGGGGCAGGCCTACGAGGCGGAGGCCTGGAATCTCATTGGAGTTCCTGGAAAGAGTGGTGCCAGCCGTCCTGCGGCAAAACCTGCCTCCTGGACCCAGTACCAGAAGTGGGGGATGGTTCACCCCGGCACAAAGCCCGGCTATGTGCGCATGCACCTGATGAACGACCGTCTGGGTGGTTCCGGCAAGATGGTCACCAACCTCGCCCCCGGCAGCAACTGGTTGAACCGGCAACATGATTTCGGGTGCGAGCGGCCGCTCGTGAGGGCCCTGAAGAGCGGGGGGTTCATCGACGAATACAGGGTGACCGTAGATTACAACGGTCCCAGTGGCAATCTCGCGACTAAAAAAGGAAAGGCCGCCTGGAGAAATGCCATTGATACCGTGAAGTGTCGTGCAAAATACAAAAAGAACGTCGCCAAGGGAAAATGGATATACATGAACAGGACGTTGAACGAGCGGGGTGGTCTTGACAATAAGCTGAACTGGAGCAAGCATTGATCAATGTTCTCTGAAATTGGTAGATGATCGACATGAACTCCTTTTCTTCTTCGGAATTGTGGTCCTGGATGCGCGAGTTCTACTCCAGGAGCGGCCCCGGAGCCTGGAGCGAGGGCGGGGTTCCCAGCCACATCACCGTCAATCCGGGGATGGCGGATCGGTACTCCATGCTGGCGGTGCGTTTTGCCCAGGACTGCGCCCGGCTTGGCCTGATTTCTGGTTCGGAGCCGATGCGGGTGGTGGAACTGGGGGCCGGACCCGGCGTTTTCGGCTTCCGCATGGCCCAGAGACTGGAGGCGCTGAGGGGGATGGTGGGCCTTGAAGGGGTTCGTCTTCTCCAGGTGATGAGCGATCAGGCCGAGGCCAATGTGAAAAGCTGGCTCGATCATCCGGCCCTGGCGGCACACATCGCCTCCGGTGCCTTGGAGGTAGCGCATTATGACGTTCTGGGCGGTGCCTCCCTGCGATCGAGGCGCACGGGGCAGGAAATCGCTCCTGTATCCGACTCCCGATCCGATCCGATGTTCTTTATCGCCAACTACCTGTTCGATTCCCTGCCGCAGGATCTCTTCCGCGTCTCGGAAGGGGTGGTGGAGATAGGGGAGATTGCGTTGACCGCGACGGACGGCACACCGGTCATGGTTCCGCCCGAGGCGGAGGAGATTTCGATCCATTGGAACTGGCGACCGGTGGAGGCCTCCGCCTGTTACGAAGACGCCGAGTTCAATGCCGTTCTGGCCGAAGTGTCCGGCCGGGCAGGGGAGAGGGATCATTTTTTGTTTCCCGTCGGGGCCTTGCGGTGTCTGCGTCATCTGAAGGCCCTGGCCGGGGGGAGATTGCTGCTGGTCATCGGGGATATCCCGAGCGGTGATGGCTTTTTCTACCGCGAGCCGCCGCAGTTTCTTGATCCGTCAGCTGGGTATTTCTATCTGCCGGTCGATATGGGGCTGGTCGGCCGTTTCGTTGCCCGCCTGGGAGGGTGGGCTCTGCGTCCGGCGCAGGAGGACGATGGCCTGGAGATTTCCCTGTTCTCCATTGGCCTTTCCTTTGCGGATCTGGCCGAGACCAGGCTTGCGGTGGAGACCCATCTGGCCACCTTTGGCCACTCCCTGGTCGATGGGGTCATCCGGCACATGCAGGCCAATGCCGCGCCTCCACCCCTGCCCCTGTTCCTGGCATTGGCCGCCGCCGGTCGCTGGGACCCGGTCCTGCTGGATGGGTCCCTGGAGTTTCTGCTGACCGCCTACCGGGATCGGTCCTACCTTCCGGAGGAATGGGAAAGATTGGCTGCCGTTCTCGGTCGCTTCGCGGAGAACGTCTTCGTGACGCCGGGAGCCACCGACACCTATTTCTCCATCGGCATGCTGTTGCAGGAGATGGGGGCCTATGCCGAGGCGATCGGCTGGTTCCAACGTTCCGTGACGTCCTTCGGCGAGACGGTGGCAACGCTGTACAACCTGGCGGTCTGCCACACGTTTACCGGAGAGACCGATACCGCCCTTGGCCTGTTTCATCGCGTTGTCGCCCTGGACCCTCGGCACGTACTGGCGCGGGGCTGGATGGCCCAGGTTACCTATGATGCCGCCGTGCAGATATTTTGACCCATGGTCAAAATATGCACAGACGGTACGCTCAAACGCCGCGCGGGCTCGTACCGGCCGACCTATGGGTCGGATCAAAGGACGGCCGGTATGATCAGGAGGTTGCGGCCTGAACCGGGCGTGCTGGTATACTGCCAGCGAGAATGCGACAGCGTGTCGTCACGAGGGTTCCGGAATGGGCGGTTCAAGGTCAGGCGGGATCAATTTTCCACGATTCGTGAAATCGGTGTACCAGGCGCTGGATCTGGAGCGACAGGGGAAGTCTTCCGATGCCATTTCCCTATGGAATACCGCGGGCGACTCCTTTCCCGGCTACGCGCTGCCCTTCACCCGCGCGACTCATATCCTTCTGCGTCAGCTTCTGGGCAACCCTCCGCCACCGAGGCAACCAACGCCGGGCCGGCGGCGGATCACCATGACCAGTCTTGGCAACAACGGGCGTTATGGCAATCAGCTCCTGCAATATGGATTTCTGAAGGTCTATACCACCGTCCACGGCATGGAACTGGAGGTTCCGGATTGGCCGGGGCGCTGGATCTTTGACCACGACGATCCCTATCCCCAGGCCGCGTTGTCCCGGATGTGGGAGACCCAGGCCGATTTTTTCGGCTCTCTCTCCGATCCCGGCAGTGGTCCCGGAGATATCGATCTCTACGGCGGATTCCGCGACAAGACGCCGCTTCTGGAACCGTTCCGGGATCTGTGGCGGAGCTGTTTCGTGCTGGGGGAACGGGCGGAGGCGTGGCTGTCCGGTTTCCTGGCCCCGGTGACACGACCCGGCTCCACTCTGGTGGCGATCCATCTTCGTCGGGGTGATCTGGTCAACCACCTGTTGACCACGCCGGTCGATCTGTATCTGGACTGGCTCCGGGAACTCTGGCCCACCCTTGAAGCTCCCATGCTCTACGTGGCCACCGAGGACCTGTCCATGCTGCACTGGTTCGCCGCCTATCAGCCGGTGTATGCCGGGATGATCGCGCCCGGCGTCGCCCCGGAGATGGAATTCCTGATCGATTTCGAGGTGCTGCGGCGGGCGCGGATTCTGGCCATCTCCGCCGGACACGCCGGCAGTACCTTTTCCGTGACCGCCGCCATGCTCAACCAATGCGGCGGGACTTTCTATTGGCCGCACCCGAAGGAACGCCGGTTGCTGCCTTTCGACCCTTGGCGGACCGAGCTTCTGGTCGGGCAGATGGACCCGCTGCCGCCCATACCGCGCTCGGACCATCCCGACCGTCCGACCAGTGAGGCCGAGAGACTGATCATCGACCGATATATCGGCGGCGGGACCCCGACCGTCCTGTCTTCAGGCGGGCGAGGGGGCGGATGGATGAAGGCGGTTCTGGAGCGCCGTCCGGACTGCCGGATGCATGTCTTCGGGACCGGGAATGCCGAGTTCGAAAAACTGTGCCAGTACGCGGGTCAGCATATCCATAACGTCACCCTGGCAAGATCTCCGATCCGCGAGGCCAATGTTTTTCCCGATTGGCCGGATACCCTGGACGAGTATTGTCGGGCATCGGGAATCCGACATGTCGATTTTCTCAACATCGCCGAGGAAAGTGATGCCGAAGGCCTGTTGAGCGGAGCACTGGATCTTCTGTTTCACGCCCGGATCGATTTGATCCAGCTTCCGGGAGACATGACTTCGGCGCTGCGGGCGGAACGGGTTTTTACGTTTCTCGTTTACCATGGCTTCATGGTCTATTCGGTACAGGAGGGGGCGATGTTCCCCATGTACCAATGGAAACCGGGCGCGAGCGAAAACTGGCGCTGTCTGGCCATTCATCAGAGATTGCTGGGGCTTCTGACGCGCCGTCCGCCGCTTTTCGTTGATGTTCCCGGAATTTTGGAGGCCCAGCGGATTTGTGTCGCCGGCATGGTGCATGTCGGGCCGGGTTGGGAGGGAGCCTTGGCGCGTGGCCGGGAAATGGGAGCCCGGGCCCTGTTGCTGATCGAGGGTGAACCTGGATTTTCCGGGGCGGTGATGGGCGGGTCCTTGCCGGAGATGGTTGCCGTTCCCCGTTTCCTGTCCACCCTTCGGGGGATTGACGACGTAATGGAGGAGCACGGCCTTTCTCCGTGGGACTTTACGCTGCTGGTCCTGGATCTGCCCGGGGAGGCGATGCGGGTGCTGAAGGGAGCCTCGGGATTGTTGGAGTATCTGCGGGCGATCCAAATAACGGTCTCGTTTCAGGATCTCGGCCCGGAGTGTGGGACGATCGATGCCGTCGATGACTTTCTGGCCTGTCGGGGATTCTTCCGGGTCGATCTCAGGTCCCCGGTGGAGAGGTATCTGGGAGACGCCCTTTACGTCCGCGCCGCCGATTACGTCGCCCGTCGCCGGTGAGGAAGGTTGAGCGAGGTGGAGCTTGTTTCCGTGGCGGATCGTCTGTTAGAAGACGGCCGTCCTACCCCCGCAAGCGAGGCATTCCCGTGAACGAGACCGTCGAATGGTACCTATCGAAGTCGGTGGGGCTGAGCCTGACCAGGTCCGATGCCGACCAGATACTGGAGTGGACTCTGAGCCAGGAGCCCAGCGTTTCGCCGCCCCATGCCCTGAAAGGCATCAGCCTCATCCACTGCATGCGCAAGCGTGGCTATGATACTCTGGTGGAGACGGGGACGCATCTGGGGGCGATGCCGGACATCGTTTCCAGATTTGGTTACCGCGTCTATACCATCGAGTTGTCGCTGCCTCTGTACGAGCGGGCCCGGGATCGTTTCGCCAACAACGAACTCGTCACCTGCATTCACGGCGACAGCGGCGTGGTGCTGCCGGAGGTGGTGGCAAAGCTCACCAGGCCGGCGCTGTTCTGGCTCGATGGCCACATCTGCGGTGGTCTGACGGCCCGTTCGGATCTGGAGACGCCGATTCTGGCCGAAGTGGACTGGTTGCGGCGCATCCGTGGCGAGCGTCCCGAATTCATCGACGGATGTTCGTTCTACATCGACGACGTCCGCGAATTCGGGACCGGGGAGTACCCGAAACTGTCCGAGGTTCTGGCGACCTTCGAGACCCACTTCCCCCGGCACGTCTGCCAGATTGTCCACGACTGCCTGCGCGTCGTCCCAGCCGCACCGGCGGGTCAGTGAAACTGGCCCACCGGTGGCGTAGACAGCCCCGCCCCCCTTACCCCAGAGCCTGGACGATCTCTTCCGTCATCTTCTTGGCGTCCCCGAACAGCATCATGGTGTTGGGACCGAAGAACAGCGGGTTGTCGACGCCGGCATAACCGGAGGCCATGGAGCGCTTGACGAACAGCACGGTCTTCGCCTTTTCCACATCCAGGATGGGCATGCCGAAGATGGGGCTGGAAGGATCGGTCTTGGCCGACGGATTGGTGACGTCGTTGGCCCCGATCACGTACACCGCGTCGGCGGTGGAAAATTCGTGGTTGATCTCCTCCAGTTCGAACACTTCATCATAGGGCACGTTGGCTTCGGCCAGCAGCACGTTCATGTGTCCCGGCATGCGACCCGCCACCGGGTGGATGGCGTACTTGACCTCGACCCCTTCCCGTTTCAGCACGTCGGCCATTTCGCGCAGAGCATGCTGGGCCTGCGCCACCGCCATGCCATAGCCCGGTACGACGATGATCTTGGCCGCGTTCTTCAGGATGAAGGCGGCATCGTCGGCCGAACCGACCTTTACCGAGCGGTCTCCCCCCGGTCCCGCCGCCGCGCCGCCTGCCGCTTCGCCGCCGAAACCCCCCAGGATCACGTTGACGATGGAACGGTTCATTCCCTTGCACATGATGTAGGAAAGGATCGCCCCGGACGACCCGACCAGGGCCCCGGTGACGATCAGCAGGCTGTTGGCCAGGGTAAATCCGATGCCGCAGGCCGCCCAGCCGGAGTAGGAGTTCAGCATGGAGATGACCACCGGCATGTCGGCTCCGCCGATGGGCAGGATAAGGAGGAACCCCAGCAGGAACGACAGCAGCACCAGCAGGAAGAAGGCGGCATAGGACTCATTGGAGGCAAAGACGACGATCAGCAACACCAGCAACACCCCGAGGGCTGCATTGAGTTTGTGTTGCATGGGGAACACCAGCGGATTGCCGCTGAGAATTCCCTGAAGCTTGCCGAAGGCGATCACCGAGCCGGAGAAGGTGATGGCACCGACGGCCGTGCCCAGGGACATTTCCACCAGGCTGCCGCCGTGGATGTGGCCAACGGTACCGATGCCATAGGCTTCGGGAGTAAACAGGGCCGCCGCGGCCACCAGGACCGCCGCCAGGCCCACCAGGCTGTGAAACGCCGCTACCAGTTGCGGTAGCGCGGTCATTTCGATTTTTCTGGCGATGAAGGTTCCGATCGTGCCGCCAAGAATCAGGGCGATCAGAATCCAGCCATAGCTTGCCACTACCGGCGACATCAGGGTGGTAACGATGGCGATGGCCATGCCGGCCATGCCGAAGGTGTTGCCCTGACGCGCCGTTTCCGGGCTGGAGAGCCCGCGCAGTGCCATGATGAAGCAGACGGAGGCGACCAGATACGCCAACGCGGTTGCGGTTTCAGCAGTCATCCGGACCCCCTATCTTCCCTTTTTTCGGAACATCGCCAGCATGCGCTGGGTGACGATGAAACCACCGAAGATGTTCACCGACGCCAGGACTACGGCGAAGAAGCCCAGAAACTTTGAAACTCCGATGCCCACCGGCCCCGCCGCGAGCAGTGCCCCCACGATGATCACCGACGAGATGGCGTTGGTTACGGCCATCAGCGGCGAGTGCAGAGCCGGTGTGACCCGCCAGACCACGTAATAACCGACGAAACAGGCCAGCACGAACACCGTCAACAGGGAGAGGAACGTCCCCTGGTGTCCGCCGGCCGCCGCCGCGTCGGCCGCGGGCACCGTTGCCGCCTGGGCCGCCAGGACCTTGGCGTTCGCGGCCAGCGATGCCGCCTGTTCGGCCAGTTTGCTGGCCCCCTGAACCACCTGGTCCATCACTTGCCTCCTTCCCCGGCCAGAGCCGGATGTACGATCTTGCCCTCATGGGTGACGCAGGTCCCCTTGACCGTCTCGTCCTCCCAGTTGATCTTCAGGGTCTTGCTCTCCCTATCGACCAGGGGGGTCAGGAAATTGAGCAGATTCTTGGCGAACAGAGCGCTGGCATCGGTGGCGATGGTGGCCGGCAGGTTGGCCGGCCCGATCAAGGTCACCCCGTGCTTGACCACCGTCTTGCCGTATTCGCTCAAGGGGCAGTTGCCGCCGGCCTCCACCGCCAGATCGACGATGATCGAGCCAGGGCGCATGTCCTTCACCATTTCCTCGGTAATCAGCACCGGAGCCGCCCGGCCTGGAATGAGGGCGGTAGAAATGGCGATGTCGGTTTTCTTCAGCGCCTCGTGAATGGCGGAGGCCTGCTTTTTCTTGAAGTCCTCGTCCATTTCCTTGGCGTAGCCGCCCTTGGTCTCGGCCTGTTTCATGGCCTCCGCATCGACGACGATGAACTTGCCGCCCAGGGATTCCACCTGTTCCTTGACGGCAGCGCGCACGTCGAAGGCGAACACCACCGCACCCAGCCGTTTGGCGGTGGCGATGGCCTGAAGACCCGCGACCCCGGCCCCCAGTACCAGTACCCTTGCCGGAGCCACGGTGCCGGCGGCGGTCATCATCATCGGCAAGGCCCGATTAAACGCCGATGCGGCATCCACCACCGCCTTGTACCCGGCGAGGTTGCTCTGGGAGGAGAGGATATCCATGCTCTGGGCACGGGAGATGCGTGGCATCAGCTCCATGGCAAAGGCGGTAAGGCCAGCCTTGGCATAGGCCTCGACGTCATCCCGATTGAAAAGGGCGGAAAGCCCGGCCACCAGGACCGCCCCGGGCTTGAACAGGGCAATTTCGTCAACCCCCTCAGCCGTCGTCAGGGGGCGCTGGATCTTCAGTACGATGTCAGCGTCCTTCAGCGCCGCCGCCTCGTCGGGGGCGATGGTGGCACCCGCCTCCTGGAACAACCGATCGGGCAGGCTGGCCCCGTCGCCGGCCCCGGTTTCCACCACGACCTCGAAGCCGAGACCGATAAATTTTTTGACCGTGTCGGGTGACGCCGCCACCCTGGTCTCATGAGCACGCCGCTCCTTCGGTATGGCAATCCGCATCGGGTCAAACCCCTTCCTGAGACGGGACGCGACTGGCCGGAACCAGGATTTCCGACCGCGTCCGATGCCTCAGCATGCCCCTTTGAAAGCGACGCGACAAGGAAAGGTTGGAGGTTGTCGTCAAACGTGAACGGGGGGAGGCGGGAAGTTACCCCACCCTCTCCAACTCGTCGATGAAGCCGCTGACGATATTCAGTCCCTGTTGCCAGAAACTGGGGTCGGAGGCGTCCAGTCCGAAGGGGGCCAGCAGTTCCCGGTGCCGCAACGTTCCGCCGGCTCGCAGCATGTCAAGGTAGCAGGCTTCAAAATTTGCCGTTCCGGACTGGTATACGGCGTAGAGAGAGTTGACAAGACAATCCCCGAACGCATAGGCATAGACATAAAACGGTGAATGAACGAAATGGGGAATATAGGCCCAGTAATTCCGGTATTCCTCGTCGAAACGGAAGGCCGGGCCCAGGCTCTCGCTCTGGACCCGCAACCACAGCCTGCCCAGTTCCTCGGGCGACAGTTCCCCCTCGGCACGACCGTAGTGGACGCCGCGTTCAAATTCATGGAAGGCGATCTGGCGCACCACGGTGTTGATCATGTCTTCCACCTTGGAGGCCAGCAGGATGCGGCGACGAGCCGGATCGGTCTCGGCATTCAGCATCGCCCGGAAGGTCAGCATCTCGCCGAACACCGACGCCGTCTCGGCCAGGGTCAGGGGCGTTCCCGCCATCAGGTATCCCTGTTCCGCCGACAGGCATTGGTGAATCCCATGCCCCAGTTCATGGGCCAGGGTCATGACGTCCCGGGTCTTGCCGGCGAAGTTCAGCAGCAGGTAGGGATGGACGGAGGGAACGGCGGGGTGGGCGAAGGCACCGGAAGCCTTGCCCGGCCGCATCCCGGCGTCAATCCAGTCGTTGTCGAAGAACTTTCTGGCCACGGCCCCCAGTTCCGGCGAAAACCACTCATAGGCACCCAGTACGATGGTGCAAGCCTCGTCCCACTCGTAGTGCCGGTCGTCGCTGGACGGCAGGGGTGCGTTGCGATCCCAGTACTCCAGTTTCTCCAGGCCGAGCCACCTCGCCTTCATGGCGTAGTAGCGGTGGGACAACTCCAGATAGGCACTCTTCACGGCCCCGACCAGGGCATCCACGACCTGGTCCTCGACGTGATTGGCGAGATTGCGGGAAGCGATGGGGTGGGGGAGGCGTCGGGCGCGGTCGTCGATCTCCTTTTCCTTGGCCAGGGTATTGGTGATGTGGGTGAAGATGCGGATATTGTCTTCCAGCACTCCGCCGACCGCCTTGGCGGCCTCGCGTCGGACGTTCGGGAGCGGATCGGAAAGAAGGTTAAGTGCCTCGGTCAGAGTCAACTCGCGCCCGTCCACCGGAAAACGCAGAACCGCCAGGGTCTCGTCAAACAGGCGGGTCCAGGCCGACCGGCCCACGACCTCGCGTTCATGCAGGGTCTTCTCCACCTCGTCTGAAAGTTCATGCGCCCGAAAGACCCGGATGTCCCGCAGCCAGGGTCGGAAACGGGCCGCTTCGGGGACTGTCAGCTTCGATTCCAGGAGCGTTTCGTCCAGTCGATTGATCTGTAAGGAAAAAAACAAGATGTGACTGGTGATCTCGGCCACCTGCTCGCGGACTTTCTGGTAGAAGCGGCCGTTGGTGGAGTCGGCCACGTCGGTGGCGTACACCAGTTCGCCGTAGGTGGAGAGCTGGCCCAGGATCTCGCTGATCCACTGATATTCGGCGATGGCGTCGCCGAACCCGGTACTGTCCAACGCCTCCAGCCGATCACGGTAGCGTTCGGAAAATCGCCGCGCAGCTTCCTCCGCCTCCGCCAGGTTTTGCCTGAGTTCCGGAGATTCGGGGCTCGGATAGAGGTCGGTCAAGTCCCATTCGGGAAGATTCCCGGCCCGGGATTGCCCGATGGGCGTATGTGACATGCGTCGTACTCCTTCAGTGCCCGCACCTATAACAGGCACCGAAAGACAACGCAATTGCGACGCATTAGCCAAAGAAGAAGAAGAAAAGCACGGGAGACCAGAACCCCTTGCGCGTCCGGAGTGTTCTTCGTTGAATGAAGGCCCGTAAACCTCCGGATTTCACTACCCTAGATCACCTTTTTCGCGTGAAGATCGGCGATTTCTTCCTCTGACAACCCCAGGACATCCCGTAAAACTTCGTCGGTGTGCTCCCCCAGGGAGGGGCCCAGGCTGTCGATGCGGCCGGGGGTTTCCGACAGGCGCGGAAAGACGTTGGGCACCACCGCAACCTCGCCCGGCAGTCCCGGCACGTCCATGGGCATCAGATTGCCGCGGGCGATGAACTGCCGGTCACCGAAAATGTCCTCGATGTTGTTGAGCGGCCCGCAGGGGGCACCCGCATCGATGCATCGGCGCAAGATCTCGTCGCGATTGAGGGACCCGGCCCAGGAGGCTACCACCTGATTGACCTCGTGGCGAGCCTCAAGGCGGTGGCTCTGTTCCCCGTACAGAGCGTGGGAAGCCAGCTCCGGGCGTTCCATGGCATCGCACAGACGTGACCAAAGCTTGTCGGTGGTGCAGGCGAAGGCCACCCACTTGTCGTCCTTGGTCCGGAAATGGCCGATGGGAACGGCCACCTTCACATGGGGTCCGTGGCGTTCGCGCACAGTGCCGTACATGCCGTAGGCGGGAGCCAGTTCGTCGGTCAGGCGGAAGACCGATTCATACAGGGCGACATCGATGTACTGGCCCAGACCACTACGCTGCTTCTCGTGCAGGGCCAGCAACACGCCGATGCAGCCGTAAAGGCCGGACATGTAGTCGCCAAGGGTGGTGGAACCCGGGGTGACCGGCGTTTCCCTGGGCATGCCGGCCAGATAGGAGAGGCCTCCGACCGCATGGGCGATGCGGGCAAAGCCCGGGCGGTCGCGGTAGGGGCCATCCTGGCCATAGCCCGAAACCCGCAGCATGATCAGGCCCGGATTCTCCTTGGCCAGGACTTCGTAGCCAAGACCCCATTTCTCCAGGGTTCCGGGGCGGAAGTTCTCGCACACGATATCGGCTTCGTTGCACAGTCTGCGGAACAGGGCGGCTCCCTCCTTCGACCGTAAATCCACGGTCACCGATTTCTTGTTGCGGGCTTCCGACAGCCAGGCCAGGGTATCGCCGCCACGGGCGGTGGAGGTGCCGAATCCCCGGCAAGGATCACCGCCGACCGGGTGTTCGACCTTTAGGACCTCGGCCCCGAATTCTCCCAGGATGGCGGCGCAATACGGCGCGGCGATGAAGGTCGCGACGTCGATGACGCGAATTCCAGCCAGCGGCAGGTCGCGCTTTTCGGTAGTAGCAGTAGTGGTCATGGCATCCCCCCCCGTCGCGTCAGGGTAATCGGGTGAACCCGATTACCCTGGTTTGTTTTTGTCCCTCAGTCGCCGGGCGGGCGCGTCCGCGCCCCTAGGCTTGCGCACGCACGGGCGCGCGGGCGCTCAATGCGCCATTTGCTCACGTCTTACCTCTGCGTCATGATTCCATTTTCACCTTCACCCGATTACCCTGCCCGTCGCGCCCTCAGATGACCCGGCTCTGGTGAAGCTGCTTCAGTTCGTCCTGGTTCAGGTCCAGGAGTTCGCCCAGAACCTCGTCGGTGGCGTTGCCCAGGGACGGCCCCAGGGATTTGATGCGGCCCGGAGTACGGGAAAGTCTGGGGGTTACGCCCGGCACCACCACCGGCCCCACCCCCGGCACGTCCACCGTCACCAGATTGCCGCGCGCCTTGAAATGCGGATCGGCGAAGATATCGGCAATGCTGTTGAGGGCTCCGATCGGCACCTCCGCACGGTTGCATTTGTCCATAAGTTCGTCCCGCATCAGGGACATGGTCCAGGCGGAAACCAGTGCGTCCACATCCTTGCGGGCCGCCATGCGCTTCTTCTTGCTGCCGTAGAGGGCGCTGGAGGACAGCTCCGGCCGTTCCATGGCCTCCTCGGCCAGACGGGCGAACATCTTGTCGGTGGTGCAGGCGATGGCCACCCACTTGTCGTCCTTGGTGCGGAAGTGGCCATGGGGGCAGGCGATGACGGTACCCGACCCTTCCCGCTCGCGAATTTTGCCGAACATGCCGTAGGCGGCGGCTAGCTCATCCAGCTGGCGGAACACGGCCTCGTAGATGCCGATGTCGATGCACTGGCCACGGCCGGTCTTCTGCTTGTGACGCAGGGCCAGCATGACGCCGATGGCCCCGTACAGACCCGACATGTAGTCGCCGAGGGGGGTCGAGCCCGGCACCACCGGCGTCTGTCCCGGGAAACCCGCGAGATAGGACAACCCCCCCCACCGCGTGGGCGATGTGGGCGAAGCCGGGACGGTCCCGGTACGGCCCGGTCTGGCCATAGCCGCTGACCCGCAGCATGACCAGACCCGGATTGTCCTGCACCAGGACATCCCAGCCCAGGCCCCACTTCTCCAGAGTGCCGGGACGAAAGTTCTCCACCAGAACGTCGCTCTTGGCAACGAGCTTGCGGAACAGTTCCGCTCCCTTCGGTACCCGAAGGTCGATGGTCACGGACTTCTTGTTGCGAGCCTCGGAGAGCCACGCCAGATTGGAATCGGGGCGCTTGGTCGCGGTCCCGAAACGGCGGAAAGGGTCGCCGGCCAGGGGATGCTCGACCTTGAAGATCTCGGCTCCGAACTCGCCCAGGATGGAGGCACTGTAGGGGCCGGCAATAAAGGTGCCGACGTCGACGACTCGGATACCGTCAAGCGGCAGGGATGTCTCGGATGCTTGCTCGGACATGGATGTTCAGGTCCTTCCCCAGGATCCAAATTTGTGACCGGCCTGTGCAGACTTTTCTGTCTGCTTTCCTTCCGGGTCCGATATCGGCGGTCCGACCGGCCCCGTCGCAGGCTGCCCGAACCGGAAGGTAGCAACATGCGAGCCCGACCACAACACGAGTTTTCTCCGCCACCAGTGTGAAATAGGGGGCCGAAACGGCCTGGGGTGGCCGTTT
Organism: Alphaproteobacteria bacterium; assembly: GCA_046269335.1. GTDB lineage: Bacteria > Pseudomonadota > Alphaproteobacteria > Rhodospirillales > Rhodospirillaceae > JADFXL01. The sequence continues at coordinate 13,428 of JBKACM010000034.1, forward strand.
CCCAGCCCGTTCGGGGAGGTGTGCCGGAGCCGACGGGTGGGGATGAGGTAGGAAGGAGGCGAAGGAGGCTTCATGCATTTTCCCGTTGGGGTGACCGTTTTTCTGATGCGATCTTTGACGTTTTTTGCCACCATCCCACCCTCGCAGGGAATACCGGGGGGAAACACGGGTATGAACCAGTTGCTGAAGGGTATGAGAGTCGTCGAAAGCTCGGCCTTTGTCGCCGCGCCGCTTGGGGGCATGACGCTGGCCCAGCTTGGTGCCGACGTCATTCGTTTCGATCCGATCCAGGGTGGGCTCGACAGCCGGCGCTGGCCGGTGAGCCCGGAGGGCAGGAGCCTCTACTGGGTTGGCCTCAACAAAGGCAAGCGGTCGCTGGCCATCGACACCAGCAAGCCCGAGGGGCAGGAAATCGCCACGAATCTGATCACTGCACCGGGTCCCGACCAGGGCATCTTCGTCACCAACTTCCCCGCTGGCGGCTGGTTCAAGTACGAGACCCTGAAGAAGAAGCGCGACGACCTGATCATGGTCAATCTGATCGGCAGCTCCGACGGCACCTCGGCCGTGGACTACACGATCAACTGCGCTGTCGGCTTTCCCTTCGTTACCGGCCCGACCCATGGTGGCGCGGCGGTCAATCCGGTGAACCACGTCATGCCCGCCTGGGATGCCATCTGCGGCATCAACGTCGCGCTGTCCGTCCTGGCGGCCGAGCGTCACCGCTCCCGTACCGGACAGGGTCAGCTTGTCAAGATGGCCCTGTCGGACATCGCCTTCTCCATGGTGGGCAACCTGGGCTATATCGCCGAGGTGATGATCAACAAGGAAGACCGGCGTTCCTACGGCAACTATCTGTACGGGCTCACGGTAGACGATGTCCTGTTCCTCCTCGATGCACAGCAGGTCGTCCTGGTGGAAACGATAGCGGACGGTCACGAACACCAGATTCCCGGTGCCGCCGGATTTCTCCGACACATTGATGACCTCGCCATCACGGATGGCCGGGCGACCAATGGTCAGCGGCGAGAGGAACTTGATGCGCGCCCCGGCGAACATCCTGCGGGGCAGCACGACCGGCGGCAGGAAGCCGCCACGCTTCGGATGGCCATCCGTCCCCACCTGGGACATGGGGGCGCGGGGCAGGAAGTACAGCCACTGCCACAGAGGCGGCAAGGAATCGCCGGCCTTGAAGGTGGTGGTGGTGTCGTCCAGCAGGGCGGCCATGGCCTGCACCGGCGAGAGATTGATGTCGTCTTCACGCCGCTCGGTGGAACCGATCCAGTCGGCGTAGTTGGGTTTCTTTTCCTCGGCCATGGATGTCATCTCCTCAGGCCAGCTCGATGGGGCCGGCGACAATCTTGCTGTCGCGCAAGCGGCCGATCTCACCGTCGCTCATGCCGAGAACGGTACTCAGGATCTCGTCGGTGTTCTCCCCCAGAAGCGGAGCCCGCTTCGGTGCCTCCCTGGGCAGGGCACCGAAATCGAGCGGCGAGCCCGGAACCAGCAGCTTGCCAATGCCCGGCTGCTCCAGTTCGGCGAACATCGGGTTGGCGGTGGAGCACCTCGGGTCCTCGTGTACCATCTGGGTAAAGGTCTGATAGGGACCCCAGCACACCCCGGTGCCGTTGAAGACCTGACGGACCTCGTCCAGGGTGCGGGCGGCGATCCAGGGACGCAGCACGGCGGAAATGGCGTCGGAGGCCTTGAAACGATCCCCCTCCTTGGACAGGTTCAGGCCAAGCATGCCTTCGATGGCCTTGAAGTTCTCGGCCTTTGTCGCCGCGCCGCTTGGGGGCATGACGCTGGCCCAGCTTGGTGCCGACGTCATTCGTTTCGATCCGA
>JBKACM010000351.1:0-2246 GCA_046269335.1 Alphaproteobacteria bacterium
AGAGTAAGCAGCGCCTTGACTTCCAGCTGCCGGAACGGGAACGTACCATCCTTCTGAAACGCTATTTCGCCGAGGCCTTGCCCTCCCTGGAATCCGTTGCCAGGGAAATCGGCCTGTCCAAGGAGCGGGTCCGGCAACTGGAAGTCAAGGCGCTGCTTACTCTGCGGGGTCTCCTTACCCCGGCCCTGGGCGGCATCCCGAAGTTTGACGATGGGTAGGCCTCGTCCTGCCGGATGGTTTGGGATCGCGGCCGGCTTGCTGTTACCGGCGCTGTCCTTGCTGGAGGTGGGACCGGCGTTGGCCGCCAGAGTGGCGGCTGAGTTCCGCCCTCCTCTCCCGTCCCCGATGACGGAATTTCCCAATCCGCGCCTGCGCCGCATCCAGTCGCTACTGCATGAGCTGCGGCTGTATCAGGGACCGCAGGACGGACTTCCCAGCGGGGCCCTGACCGACGCGGTGCGCCGGTATCAGTCGGTGGCGGGCCGGCCGGTGGATGGCGAGGCCGGCGGGGAGCTGTTGCGGGCGCTGGAATCCGGGCGCGAGGTCAAGCTGCTTCTACGACAACTGGACAAGACCCGAACCGAACAGATCGAGACGGCCAGGGAGGTACTGGGAACCCTGGAGGAGAGGACCGAACCGGTTGCGGCCGATATTCCTTTCCCACGTTCCTGTGCAGGCGACGAACCGGGACCGGAACCCCTGTTGGCCGAGGCCATGGCCGGTCTTCGCACGGCTCCGCCTTCGGAAATGCGCGACTGGGCCCTGGGAGAGGTCGCAGCCGCCATGGCCAGCGTCGGCAGGGCCGACCAGGCCCGTCTTGTCCTTCGCTACATAAGCGACCCCAGGGCTATTCTCGCCACCATGGGAAACATCGCCCGGAGTCAGGCCGGAGCCGGGGCCTATGTCGAGGCCGGACTCACCGCCGAGACCATCCCTGATCCCAGCCATCGAGCCGTGGCCCTGGCTCGTATCGCGGAAATCCTGGCGGAACGCGGGCAGCGGTCCCGATCCTTAAGCTTTGCCGCCACCGCGGCTGCCGCGGCTAGCCAGTTGCCAGAGCCGGCGTACACCCTGCTGGCACGTCTGGCGGGAATCGCCGGCCGGAACGGAGATACCGCCTGGGCCAGAGCCATGTTCGGCGCCGCTGCCGCCGGTCTTGCCGCCGAAGAGGGAAGTCGCCTTGCCGAGCTGGCCCTCGGGCTTGCGGAAATCGACAAGCCGAACGAGGCGCTGACGATGATCCGGGCATTGACCGAAGCGGCCGACCGGGATCCGGTACTGGTGGCCGTGGTCCAGTCTTTTGCGCGCAGGGGCGACCCGGAGCGTGCCTGGCAGGCCGCCCGGATTATCGACGAGGCCCGCTACCGTGCCGTTGCCCTGGCGGATCTCGCCGTCTTGCTGGCACCCCGGCAGCCCGTCCGGACGATACGGGAAATTCTGACCGCCGCGGAAATTACCCGCGGGGAAATCACCCTGCCCTACGCACGGTCCTTCGCTCACAGCCGAATCGCCCTGGCCTGGGGTCGGGTCGGGGATGGTGTCAGGGCATCGTCGGAAGCCGCGGCAATACGGGATTCCGCTCTCAGGGCCGATTCCCTGTGGCAACTCTCCCATTTCACGACTCTTTCCCCCAGCCAGCGACGCCTGACCCGAATTCAGGCAGAGAAAGCCTCCGGGAAAATCATCGATCCTCTGATGCGTGCCCGGATCCAGTCCCGGATGGCGATGGACCTGAGGCAGGAGAAAAATGCCACGGATGCCGGAAGGATGCTGCGCCGCGCCCTGGTCAGTGCCCGCACCGCCGCGCCCTCCTGGCAGAGGGCCCGTGCCCTGGCTCTGGTGGTAACCGCGATGGGGCCCGGCAACGACTGCCGCCGTCTTGTACCCTGAAGGACGGCGGAATTGCCGCTGGACAACGGCGGCGAATTCTTTGTATAAGCCCGGCTTGGCCCTGGCCGGACGCGAATCCGCGCTCCCGGGTAGGAGTCGTCCCTCGTGGGCCCAGGTAGCTCAGTTGGTAGAGCAGCGGACTGAAAATCCGCGTGTCGGTGGTTCAAATCCGCCCCTGGGCACCATATTTTCAGGGGATTGGCGTTGAAGCCCTGCCGCTGGGGAGCCCTACCGCCAGGCCTGAGGTTGCCTTCGGATGTGCCGTAGCGGGAGCTTGTGATACCGCCGTGCAGATATTTTGACCCAGGGTCAAAATACGCACAGACGGTCGCTCAAGCGCCGCGCAGGCTTTACCA
>JBKACM010000352.1:0-2242 GCA_046269335.1 Alphaproteobacteria bacterium
GTAACAGGAGTATTGTCCTTGGTATAGCCCACTGTGATCTTACCTAGACGTTTCTTCAGATCTTTAAAATCTTCTGCTAGGCATAGAATAGCCACCCCGCAACGAGATCGACATCAAGGAACTACGGCTCAAGTTTTTGATTTTAATTGATAAAATTTACCATAGGCTGGTTGTGGATTCTGGCGCCAGATTGCACTTGACATAGAGTGCGCAAGCTCATGTTTGCGCTTGCGCACTCTTTTGCTTTTTCTGGCTTCCGACGACGATCATTCTCATCCGCATTTGGAATAGCCGCAGCTGGCGCAGGTCATGCAACCTTCGACCATGCGCATGTCGTAGCTGCCGCAGGAACTGCAGGCCTTGCCCTTGGGTGCGCCCATGGCAACCACCTCGGCCTTGGGGTCGGATTTCAGGCCCAGCCCCTCGCCCGCGATGAAGCCGATGTCGATCAGGTGGCGCTCGATCACCCCACCGATGGCGGCAAGGATCGACGGGATATAGCGCCCTTCCATCCACGCCCCGCCGCGCGGGTCGAATACGGCCTTCAGTTCTTCGACGACGAATGAGATGTCGCCCCCGCGCCGGAAGACAGCGCTGACCATGCGGGTCAGCGCCACGGTCCAGGCGAAATGTTCCATGTTCTTGGAATTTATGAAAACTTCGAACGGTCTGCGGTGCCCGGCGATGACGATGTCGTTGATCGTGATGTAAAGCGCGTGTTCCGACCCTGGCCATCTCAGCTTGTAGGTCTGCCCTTCCAGCGCGGCGGGGCGATCCAGCGGGTCCGACAGATAGACGACCTCGGCCCCGTCGCGCGTCTGCTGGACAGTCGCGGGCGCGTCGGCCGGTGTCTTGTCGCTGCTTTCCGAAACGGTCAGGACCGAACCTGTCACGTCATTCGGACGATACGTCGTGCAGCCTTTGCAGCCCTGATCCCAGGCGGCCATGTAGACCTCCTTGAAATCGTCGAAGCTGATGTCTTCGGGGCAGTTGATGGTCTTTGAAATCGACGAATCCACCCATTTCTGAGCGGCGGCCTGCATTCTGACATGGTCCAGCGGAGGCAGGGTCTGGGCGTTGACGAAGTAATCGGGAAGGGCCGCATCGCCGTTCTTTTCGCGCCACAGGCGGACGGCGTAGTCGACCACCTCTTCCTCGGTGCGGCTGCCATCCTTCTGCAGCACCTTGCGGGTATAGGCATAGGCGAAGACGGGTTCGATTCCCGATGACACATTGCCCGCATAGAGACTGATCGTGCCGGTGGGGGCGATAGATGTCAGAAGGGCGTTGCGAATGCCCTTGGCGCGAATTGCCTGCTTTACATCCTCTGGCATGTCGCGAAGTGAACCTGACGACAGGAACTTTTCGGCATCGAAAAGCGGGAAGGCGCCCTTCTCGGCCGCCAGATCAGCCGAGGCGAGATAGGCAGAGCGGGCGATTGCTGCCATCCACCCTTCGGTCGCGCGGGCGGCTGCGTCAGAGCCGTAACGCAGGCCCACCATCAGCAGCGCATCGGCCAGACCGGTGACGCCAAGGCCGATGCGGCGCTTTGCCTGCGCCTCGGCCGCCTGTTGCGGCAGGGGGAAGCGGCTGGCATCGACGACATTGTCCATCATGCGGACGGCCGTGCGGACCAGACGGTCGAGTGCGGCCATGTCCATCTCGGCGGATTTGGTAAACGCGTCGTTAACCAGCGTCGGCAGGTTGATGGAGCCCAGAAGGCAGGCGCCGTAGGGCGGAAGGGGCTGTTCGCCGCAGGGATTGGTCGCGGCGATGGTTTCGCAATAGGCCAGGTTGTTCATCGCGTTGATGCGGTCGATGAAGATCACGCCCGGTTCGGCGAAGTCATAGGTGTTGCGCATGATCCGGTTCCACAGATCGCGCGCTTGCACCGTGCGGTAGACTTTGCCGTCGAAGACGAGTTCCCACGGACCGTCGGCCTTGACCGCCCGCTGCGTGCTGACAGTTTGCGGCACAGCGCGCGGCACAGCCGACGGTACAGCTACCGCAGCCCGATTTCCGCCAAAGCCTGCGCCAGTTCCGGCGGCAGCGCATCCTCACGTTCGCGCCCCTTGGGCAGGTCGCGCGGGCTTTCCGCAGGGTCCAGATAGCGCCAGCCCTGAAACGGCCGCCGCGCCGCGCCCTCGGTCCGGATCACCTCTGCATCCAGCTCAAACGCTTGTAACGGCAGTAGTGCCTGTTGGCAGCGATATTGTAACGAGCTTTACAAATTCATTCGTAG
>JBKACM010000353.1:0-2240 GCA_046269335.1 Alphaproteobacteria bacterium
GCGCGATCGTTCGCGCGCAAGCCAAGGGGCCGGCCGGCCCCGCCGGCGATTGAGGGCGCTGATCGGTCACGATCAACACGGATTGGTATAAGCAGGACGGCCGGTGGAAGTTGGCGTCGGCTCGTGCTATAGCGGCGCATCGTCCCCGGGGACAGGCGCGGAATTCATGGCTCTGCCATTTACCAGAACGGACATCGAGCGGGAGTTGCCGGAAGGGGCGGTGCGGCGGGGCCTCGTCTATCAGCGGGAGGGGCGCGTCCGGAAACTGGAGCGTTTCGATGGCGGCCAGGGGCTCCGGGCCGAGGTTCGGGGCGGCGGGGCCAAACCTTACGTCGTCAATGTGGAAATCGACGGCGAATTCGGTCGCGGCGCGATGATCATCGGCACCTGTAGCTGTCCGGTCGGGGTCGATTGCAAACACGTGGCGGCGGTTCTGTTCGAGGCCCTGGCCGAGGAGGAGGCCAGGCGGCCGGTGCCCCCCCCTCCCCCGTCCCAGAAATCGGGCCCAGACCAGGCCCTGTCCGGCATGGTGGGGCTGTGGCTTCAGGATCTGGTACGGACGGCCACGAGAGCCTCCCTCCCTTCGGGCCACGCTCCGGCGGAAACGACGGCTTCCCAGGAACTGGTGCTGTATCTCCTGGACGTGAAGCCCGAGATACGGTTACCCCGGCTGGCCGTCGTCACCGCCATCGTGAGCCGGCACCTCAAGAGCGGTGCCTATGCCCAGGGACGTCAGATCGGGTTCGATACCCTGGCCGGCACCACCGCCCGCTACGCCCGTCCCGAAGACGTGGTCATCGCCAAACTCCAGCTCTCCGGTGGCTACACTCCCCATCATGGGCAAATCCTCAACGACGCCACCCTGTCTGATATCCTGCTGGGGCGAATGATCGAGACCGGACGCTGTCACTGGCAGAGCCGGGAAAATCCCCCCCTGAGGCCGGGAACGGCGCGCAGGGCCGGCCTGACGTGGCATCTTGCGGACAGCGGCTGTCAGGTGCCGGTCATCGATACCGGGGAAGAGTCTCTGGTGGCCCTGCCGACCGCCGCACCCTGGTATGTGGATACGGCAACCTGGGAATCCGGCCCTCTGGAGTTCGACCAGCCACGCGCGGTGGTGGGCAGCCTGTTGCGAGCCCCACCCCTGGCTCTGGACCAGGTCCGGGAAGTACGGACGTTCCTGACGCGGGACGTTCCGCAACTGGAACTTCCCGCGCCCGACATGGATGTGGAAGAGAAGGTGCTGACCCTGGCACCGATTCCCTGCCTGCGCTTTTCCAGCCACCAGGTTCCCGGATACCTCCTCGCCTACCGCTCCTATCGGGATACGCCCGAGCCTACCTTTCAGGATCTTGCGCAACTGAGTTTCGAATATTCGGGCGTCGAAATCGATCCGGTCACGGCCCCCCTGGAAGTGCGTCGTGCCGAAGGACGGCAGGTGCTGGTGATGCGCCGGGACACCAGTGCCGAGCAGAAGGCGCTGGAGAAGCTGCGCCGGCTGGGGCTGGCTCCGCTGGGGAGCGAACCACCGAAGTCCCTGCCTCGCCAGCGCATCACCTTGCGTCTCCTGGAACCCGCTGGGTCCGAGAACTGGCCAAGGCTGATCCATCGGGAGGTTCCGCGTCTGCGGGAAGATGGCTGGAAGGTCACGTTCCAGGAGGACTTCCGCCACCAGGTGATCGATGCCGACGGAGACTGGCAGGCTGAGATCCGGGAAGGCGAAGGTCAGGCCGGCTGGTGGTTCTCGCTGGACCTGGGGATCGAGGTGGAAGGGCAGAGGGTAGCTCTGTTGCCCATTCTGGTGTCGATGCTGCGAAGACTGAGGGACCCCGCCGCTCCCGGTGCCCTTGAGGCTCTGGCGTCGGAGGGTGTTCTGTACGCGCCGGTCGGCAAGGGACGGGTCGTGGCGCTGCCGTTCGAGCGGGTCCGCACCATCCTGGCCACTCTGGTGGAATTGTTCGATGCGGATTCGCTTTCTGCCGAAGGCCGGCTTGACATATCCCTGGGCGAAGCCCTGGGACTCGCGGAAATCGAGGCGGCCACCCGGATGCGCTGGCTGGGCGGAGAGCGGCTGCGCCAGATGGCGACGCGGGTCAGGAACTTCCAGGGCATCCATGCGGTACCGGTACCGGAAGGCTTTGGCGCGACGCTGCGGCCCTATCAGCAGGACGGGTTGAACTGGCTTCAGTTCCTGCGCGAGTACGAGTTTGGCGGCATCCTGGCCGACGACATGGGACTGG
>JBKACM010000354.1:0-2229 GCA_046269335.1 Alphaproteobacteria bacterium
CTCCAGAAATGGTCTCTGGCGTGATATTCCAGTTCAACGCTTTGTTGATCCTTTAGTGTCGCGATCAGGGTATAGGAAACGATGCCGCCGATGGGCAGCAGGCAGGCAACAACCACGCCGGCGAAGGCCAGGATCAGCCGGTGTTTGATGCCGCGTTGGGGGCTCATGGTCCGGATTCGGCGGGAACGATGGCACCGGCGCGGTTGAAGCGGGCCATGTGGAAGTCGCTACCGTCCAGGGCGTCGTGCCGCTCCGGCGTGAAGGGTGGAGCGTAAGTCTTGACCAGCCCGTCGTAGGCGGAAAGCTGTTCCAGCGCATCGCGGACGGCGGGACCGTCGAACGTTCCGGCCGCGCGGATGGCTCGGGCCAACATGTGGGTCAGGTCGTAGGCGTTGGCGAAACCAAAGGCCGAGATGATTCGATCGTCACCGCCTAGGCCGAAGGCTTGACGATAGGCCGAGACGACACGGCGCTCTTTTTCCGTGATCGGAGTGTCGAGAAAGACGGTTTGTGGAAAGCTGACATCCAATGTGTCGAACGCGGAAACGATAACGGATTGGATCCCGGCACCGAGCAGCCCCATGTGCGCGACGATCGGCGTGCGCATTTCTTTTCTGGCCATGATGCCGAAAAGGTCGATGGCCTCGTTCGAATTGGCCACGAAAACGATCGCGCCCGGTCCGGATTCCTTCAGGTGTTGGACCACGGAGGCGGACTCATCGCTTCCGGGATTGAGCCAGATGGTCTCGACCGCTTCGACGCCAAGGGTCCTCATGCGTTCCAGCATCAACTGGTGATGTCCGCGTCCCCATTCGCTGTTCTCGATGATCAGCGCTAGACGGGAACTCTTCCGAAGCGCTGCCTCGATCAGAAGGGGTGCCGTTACGCCGTCGCCCAGGCTCGCCCGGAAGACGTAGTTCGGGCTGAATCCGTTCTCCACGATGGCCGAGGCCCCGGCCCAAGGAATCAGAAACGGTCGTCGCGCCGCCTGCATCTGTTCGATTTCGGAAAGACCGACCGTGCTGAGCTTGTCGCCGACGACCGCGACCAGATCCCCATTTTCCGTGAAGAAACGGATATTGTCCCTTCCTCGCACAGGAATACCCTGGTTGTCCCTAGCGAGAAGCACGAGTTCCCGTCCGAGCACGCCGCCACCGGCATTGATCTTATCCAGGGCCAGTTCGACCCCTCGTTTGATCGCCAGTCCCGCCAATTTGTCCCGCTGGGACAGCGAGGCATCGACCCCAAGGTAGGCGACCGAGCCCACGGGCCTGGTTCTGAACCTGGTTTCGATGATCTCCTGGCACATGGAGATGATGTCGGCACCGATCTCGGGCTCGAAGCGGCGGGCCAAGGGAGCCAATGCCCGACGGAAAGCAGCCTTTTCATCGACCGTCAACTCGTGGATCACGACATTCGCAGCCTTGATCTGAGCCAGAAAACCCTCCTCGCGTCGCTGGGTTTCCTCCCGCTCCCACGCCGTCACTTCCCTGGCCACGTCGATGAGCAGCGATGCCATGTCGGAGGGAAGCCCAGCGTGGGTCTTGGCGCTGATGGACAGGATGTAGCCGAGATAGGCATGCCCGCTCAGGGTCAGATGCTTCTGCACCTCGTGGAATTTCATGCTGACGATCGCCACCAGGGGATTTTCCTGTCCATCGACGACACTGTCGGCCAGGGCCTGGCGCGTGGTGTGGAAGTCGATCGCGATCGGCGTCGCCCGCAGGGTCTCGAACTGGTCGGCGATCAGGCGGCTTTTCATCGCCCGCATGCGCAGGCCGGAGAAGTCCCCCAGAGTGCGCAGGGGCCGATTGGCCGTGAAATGCTTGAACCCGTTTTCCCAGACGGTGGCTCCGATCAGTCCGATGGAATGGAGTTTGGCGAACAGAGCACTGCCCACATCGCCGTCGAGCGCGGCGTAGAGCGCTTCCCGTGACGGAAAGAAGAACGGAAGGTCGAGAACTTGCACGGCGGGAACGGCCACCCCCATCTTGGCTGAGGGCGTCAGAATGATATCCAGTTCGCCGCGTCTGGCCATTTCCATCATCTGGTCATCGCTGCCCAGGTGCTGGTTCGGATGGACGGTGATGTCGAGCTTTCCGCCGCTACGCCGCCGGATTTCCTCGGCATAGCGCAGGGCAGCCATGTGCAAGGCCGTGCCTTCCGGCAGATTGTGACCAAAGCGGAGCCTGTAGCCCGACGGACCGGCCGTCTGCGCGGCTTTCTTAT
>JBKACM010000355.1:0-2229 GCA_046269335.1 Alphaproteobacteria bacterium
GGGCTCTGGTGATCGAGTGGCAGGAGCTGAGCTGGCGCTATCACCGGCGACGGGTCAGCGTCCGGGGCGGCGGAGAACGGGAGAAGGAGGCGTAGAAACGTGGCTTCGGGGCCGTGTCCCGAGGTGCCGTTTGTTCTTCCGTGGTGGTGGGCACCGTGGCTTGCCGTGCAGGTGTCCCGGGATTTGTACACATGCAACCCGACCGCATCGCTGGCAGCCGAACATTTTGTACTTGCGGTTTGATTTCTGCTTGTGCTACGCGCCGACGGGGTAAAAGCGGACATTCTGGTCGTATTGATACCGCCCGGCCCATGAGTCAAATCAAGGGACGGCCGGCCTGACATGCAGGTGAGGGGATTTTGATGGTGGTATCATTTATCGGAATGTTGACGGCTGCGTTCGTTTTTACGTCATCGTCTGCCTTGGCACAGGGCGGCCCGGTGTTGCCGAGGACGGCAATCGTTGACAAGTACGCCGAAATGGCCGGTCGCGCGGTCATTCTTGGGATGTGCGGCCACCATGGCGAGGAAGGACAGCTTCTCGCCCGGATGGACACGATGATTGCCAACGACTTCCCAAAAACCAGAGCGGGGGCTGAAGAAGCCTATTCCTACTGGGCCGGCTATATCGGCGGCATGAAGAGCTCATTCGCGGGCGTGGCTGGCTATGCCGTGACCAGCGTCAGCGCGGGGTCGTGCAGTGTCCTCCGCATGGAAGTCAAGGATTCGCTGGCCAACTGAACCGCGGGCGAACCATTCCCGGGGGGTTTCCCAGTACAAAGGATATGTTCATGTTCCGTGTCGGCGCAAAGGTCCTGCTGTTCGCGTCCCTTCTCCCGCTCATCACGTCATGCACGGCGGATCGGGAACAGGAAGGACCGGTCCTCCGTTCGGCGTTCGAGAGTTTTGCCGCTGGAAAACCACCGGAACTCCGGCCTCATTTGATGGTCTATACGGCTCAAGGACAGCGGAATCGGGCTCTCAATGCCAATCGCATCGGACTGGCCAGCCTGGAGATGGGCCATTTCGATCTGGCGCGGCAGATGTTTGACCAGTCGCTGGCGGACATCGAGGCCGTTTATGGCGACACGGAACAGGCCAGACAGGCCCGATCCAATTTCTTCAAGGAGTCGGTCAAGGATTACAAGGGGGAGCCCTACGAGCGCTCGATGGCGTATTTCTACCGCGCCCTTCTGTATCTTGTCGATGGCGACTACGACAACGCCCGTGCCAGTTTCAAGGGTGGCGATCTGCAGAACACGATGGCGGCGGACGACAAGTTCAAGTCGGTCTTCGTCGCCTTTCCCTATCTGCAGGGCTGGAGCGCCCGTTGCCGCAACGACCCGGGACTGGCGGAGGAGGATTTCGAACTGGCGCGCTCTTACCGGCCCGCGATCACACCTCCTGATCCCGCCGACAATCTGCTGATCATTGCCGAGAGTGGCGAGGCACCGATCAAGTACAGCGCCGCCATCGAGGATGCCGAGTCGGTGCGGGTAATCAAATTTCGCAAAAGCGGCGTCGCCAACCGGCCACGCTTGGCGCAACCCAGCATTCAGGAAGTGGCTGCCGTCCCGGACCAGGTGACTCCCGCCATCGAGGAAATGGACGACGTGTACTTCCATGCCACGACGCGGGGGGGCAGGGTCTTCGACGGAATCCTGCAGGGCAAGGCGGTGGCAAAGGCGACGGCGGAGACGGTAGGGGGGGTCGCGGAGACGGGCGCGATGCTTGCCGGGGGGATCGCCGCCGTCGCGGCCATGTCGAACGATCGCAATGTCGCCATGGTGGCGGGGATTACCGCCGTGGGCCTGCTGGTGGCTGATCTCGCGGCACGAGGGGTGGCCAAATCCATCGAAACCGATGCCGATACCCGATACTGGGATAATTTGCCGCAGAAGTTGTTTGTCAAGACGATGAAGGCCAAGACCGGCGCGTCGGCGATCAATGTGGAATTCCTGGATCGGAACGGATTCGTCAAGACCACCAGGAGCGCCACCATCCGCTGGGCGGGGCGCTGCGGCATCGCGTGGTTGCGTTCCGAGTCGGCGCTGCCGCGTTCCCCCCGCGCTCCCTACAGCGTTCCGGGTGATGTCATGGGAATGCCAGTAATTACCGATGATCCGCCAGCAAAAAGCAAGTAATACCAGTGGGCCGATGAGACGCTCATCGGCCCACTGGTAAAGCCAGCACGGTGGTACGAGACCGTGAAATCAATACTGTTCGACGC
>JBKACM010000356.1:0-2218 GCA_046269335.1 Alphaproteobacteria bacterium
GTGTTCGCCATCCTGGAGATGGGCATGAACCATCCCGGAGAGATTGCGCCTCTATCGGAGCTAGCGCGCCCGGATGTGGCCATCATCACCACGGTGGAGGCTGTCCACACCGAGTTCTTTTCCTCCACCGCCGAGATCGCCGACGCCAAGGCCGAAATTTTCGCCGGCATGGGGGAGCAGGGCATTGCCATCCTGAACCGGGACAACCCCCATTTCGACCGACTGGCCCGGGCGGCCCTGGCACGAGGACTTCAGGTGGTGGTGGGCTTCGGCGTCCACCCGGACGCGGAAGTCAGAATGACCGACTGCAAGATCGATGGCGAAACCACCGAGGTCCGGGCGATCCTGAACGAGCAGCCCCTGGGTTACGTCCTGGGTGTCGCCGGACGGCACTGGGCGATGAACAGCCTTGCGGTGATCACGGCCATCGCCGCTGCCGGCGGCAACGTGCGCCACACCATCCATGCGCTGTCGGAAATGACCGCGCCAAGGGGGCGAGGAAGCCGCCACACCGTACCCCTGGCCCATGGGACGTTCCAGCTTATCGACGAGAGCTACAATGCAAGCCCGGTGTCCGTCGCCGCCGCGATCGCGGTGCTGGGAACCGCACTCCCCGCCCCCGGCGGACGGCGGATCGCGGTCCTGGGCGACATGCGCGAGCTTGGCGAACAGACGGTCTCGCTTCACGTGGGATTGAGAACGTCGATCCTGGCCCATGGCATCGATCTCGTGTTTACCGCCGGACCCAACATGGCCCACCTGCACCAGTCCCTGCCGGCTCCGCTGCGCGGCGATCACGCCGATCGCTCCGAGGACCTGGCGCCCATGGTGGCGCGGGCGGTCCGGGCCGGGGACGTGGTGATGGTCAAGGGGTCGGCGGGAAGCCGAACCGGGATCATCGTCAGGACACTGAATTCCCCGCACATCAACGACGAGACGGCAGGAGCCCACTGAATGCTCTACAATCTGCTTTTCCCCCTGTCCGATCAGGTCGGTGCCTTCAATCTGTTCCGTTATCTGACCTTCCGGACCGGTGGGGCGCTGATGACCGCGCTCCTGATATCGTTCGTGCTGGGACCCTCGGTGATCCGCTGGTTGAAATCCAAGCAGGGCCAGGGACAACCCATCCGCCTGGACGGACCGGAACGGCACATCGTCGAGAAAAAAGGAACGCCCACCATGGGTGGCGTCCTCATCCTTTTCGGCATGACCGTCGGTACCCTGCTGTGGGCCGACCTGACCAGCGGATTCATGTGGGCAACGATGCTGGTGACCCTGGGCTATGGCCTCCTGGGGTTTGCCGATGACTATCTCAAGGTCACCAAGCGCTCCACCGGCGGGCTGCCCGGCCGCATCAAGATGGCGGGACAGATCGCCATTGCCGTCGTCGCTTCCCTGTGGATCGTATCGCTGACCCGGGAACCGATGGCGACCCAGCTCACCTTTCCCATCGTCAAGAATTTCGTTCTGGATCTCGGTTGGTTCTACGTGGCGTTCGCGGCCTTCGTCATGGTCAGCGCTTCCAACGCCGTCAACCTGACCGATGGCCTGGATGGGCTCGCGACCGTGCCGGTGATGATCGCCGCCGGCGTGTTCATCCTGATCGCCTATCTGGCCGGCAACATCGTATTCGCCAACTATCTGCAACTCCACTACATCCCCGGTGCCGGAGAGTTGGCGGTGTTCTGTGGTGCCCTGGTTGGAGCCGGACTGGGCTTCCTGTGGTTCAATGCCCCGCCGGCCATGGTTTTCATGGGCGATACCGGTTCGCTGGCCATGGGCGGAGCCCTGGGGACGGTGGCCGTCATCACCAAGCACGAAATCGTCCTGGCGGTGGTCGGAGGCCTGTTCGTCCTGGAAACCGTCTCGGTCATCGTTCAGGTGGCTTCGTTCAAGCTGACCGGCAAGCGGGTGTTCCGCATGGCCCCCCTGCACCATCACTTCGAGAAGAAGGGGTGGAAGGAACCCACCATCGTCATCCGTTTCTGGATCATTGCCACCATCCTGGCCATCGCCGGCCTCTCCACCCTGAAGCTGAGGTAGCCCACCATGTGCAATACGTGACGGGGGATGCCCCATCCGGGGTGTCACGTTTACTATGAAACTTCAAAACGCGAGCCTGGCGCGGCTACGGTTTTGATTAAATATTAAAATATTACAGCATTACAGCTCGTCCATATCGACATAATCCTTCTTGGACTTTCCCTTCTTCTTGCCG
>JBKACM010000357.1:0-2210 GCA_046269335.1 Alphaproteobacteria bacterium
GGTGAAGCCCGCGCGGCGCTTGAGCGTACCGTCTGTGCATATTTTGACCATGGGTCAAAATATCTGCACGGCGGTATAAGGTGTCATGATCAACAGAGTCTGACCGTGGTTTCCGTTCCCTCGTCCCAGCCATCCCACAGGAAGGCATCGGCTTTGCGGTCGGCGATCAGACGAAACGCATAGCGGGCCTGTTCCAGGTAGAAATCGCAGAAAGCCCCCGTGTGGCGCATGCCGCCGTTCATCTCGTGCGCCTCGGCCGGACAGGGGGCTCCGCAAAAGTGACGGACCGGGCAGACGGCGCAGACCTCGATGTCCTCTACCTTGCGTTCGGTGACTTTCCGGAATGCGGGGCTGTCCAGGACCTTGTCCATGGGATCCTGGAACAGATTACCGCCCCGGAAATCAGGAAGACCGATGAACTCGCTGCATGGGTACAACTCGCCGTCCGGAGCCAGGGCAAAGAAGCTGCGCCCGCCACCGCAGGGAGAGATGTCGCACATCAGACGCCGGGCGGTTGGTGCCAGGATGGATATGAGGATGTTGGCAAAATTGGCCACCACCAGCTTGCGCCCGGTCTGCTGGTACAGTTCATAGCTGCGGTCCAAGGCTGCGAGATAGCTTCGCGCCAGGGCGGTATCTTCTGGCCGGATCTTCCTGGCTCCGGGCAGGGTGCAGCGCACCACGTTGAGCATGCAGGCCGGCACTTCCTCGGCGTGGAGGAACTCCACCATGGGAACAAGCCGGTCCAGGTTGAGGTTGGTCATGGTGCAGATGACGTTGAATGCCGGATAGCCATGCAACCGGCGGATGGCCGATACCACCGCGTCGAAGACGCCGTGCCCCCCCCAGTTGGCGCGGCTGCGGTCGGCGGTGGCGGCCTCCGGACCGTCCAGGGAAAGACCGATGCCAACCCCCCGGTTGGTCAGAAATTCTATCGCCGTGTCGTCGAGCAGGGTGGCGTTGGTCTGTATTCCGAACCGGAAATCCTCGCGGAAAGCATCGATGGCGGCGAACACCGCATCGCGGTTCAGCAGGGGCTCGGCACCATGAAAGATAATCTGTGGTTTGCGTCCCTCCGGCACGGTGGTGGCAAAGTAGTCCTTCAGTCGCCCCATGGCCTCCTGGATTGCCCCCGAGCTCATATGCGGTCCATCGCGACGCAAATCGGAGGGGATGTAGCAATAGCCGCAATCCAGGTTGCAGCGGGCGGTCGGATTGAAATAGACGGCGCTGGGCAGGAGATGAAAGCGGAGGGCATCCATCTCGGCCGCGAAAGCCTGGGACTTGGACTGGAACTCGGCCAACAGGGGTTCCAGAACCTCCGGATTGTCCTGACAATCCCGGCGCACCAGGGCCCAGAAAGCCGTATCCGGATCGATCCGGGCATCATAGGTCTTATGGCCGATGTCAAAGGGAACCAGGGCCGGGACGGGAGACGAAGCGGCCCCTTCCGGGGCCGCCCGCCGCGATGCGGTCACGGCGGTCATCGTCATTTCACCATCTTGTCCATAAGGACGTAGTGGGACAAACCGGTTCCCTCGGCATCACAGGTCTTGCGCAGGGCGATGACCGGAGCAGGCCCGTCGGCCGGCGTCGATGCCGGGAGATCGGTCTGGTGGCTCGTTTGCTTCTTGGACATGCTTTTCCTCCCACAAAACAAAAAAAAGGGTCCCGGCAGGAAACCCCTGCCGGAACCCTTTTCCATCGGATTCCGTCTGTAAATCTTCGTTCGGCCGCGTCTTCTGGCTCCCGGTTCCTCGATCGGAAAATCCACCTTCCCAGTGACGCATCACCAGTGGCGGGCAAAGCCCAGACTTTCCATCTCCCCGGTCACAGCGGCGGGTCCGCCACGGTCTTTCACCGTGTTCCATCTGCCGAACGGGAGCAGGCTAACCCAGGGAAGAGGGTAAGGTCAACGATCCTGAAAAGAGGTCGTCACCCGCCCAGACCGATCACTTCCTCTCCACAGTCCATACTTTTGTTCTGAGGGGCTAGGTGCTGGGGATCCAGGAGCAGCCCCCCCTTGTCGTCCTGACGCAAGGCAATGTCGACCCCGGTCAACATCGTGCGGGCCGATTCGTCCTTTCGGGTCACCGTTTCCACGCGCAGCGTGATGGCCGAAAGCCCGGCCTGGCCGAATTCCGCCCGCACGATGTTGACCGGGGTCGACATTGCCTTGCGTCAGGACGACAAGGGGGGGCTGCTCCTGG